>JACPVU010000004.1 GCA_016191585.1 archaeon | reverse complement strand
GAGGCAGACAGCCAGCAGCGAAGATATAGACAAGCTGAAGTCTGACATGGAGAATGAAATACATTCAATAAGCCTGGATATAATGGAAAAGATAGGCGCGCTCGAGACAAAGATGGACGAGATAAAAACCGGCACGCGAGATACGGAAAAAGACGCTAAGATACTCAGACTGGAAAGAAGAATTGAAGACCTTTCATCATTGAACAACAAATTTATCGACCTCAACAGCGATGTTTCTAATTTAAAATCTGCAATAGGCAACGCAGCACTTGCACCTGAGGGTATGAATATAGCAAAGGCTCATATGGCACGCCTGGAGAAGCTTGAGAACGACATAAAAGATGTCCAGAACACGCCAAGGACAGTACCAACTTTTGATTCTGTCAAACTGAAACAGATGGCAGAAAGGATCATAGGCATGACAAATGAATTAAGGTTCCTGAAAAACGAGATGGATGAAGTGAGAATGAATCTCGATGACGTGTCAAAGTTTGACAACAGGTTCAAAACAGTTTATGACGACATCAGCAAAGTAAGAAAACAGATTGAAGAAATGCCAAAGACGGTAAGTCATACCGACAGAGAAATTCTTGAAGAGGTGGAAGGAATAAAAAGGCAGCTTGAGTCTGTACCAAGACTAGACAACAAATTCAAGACAGTCTACGAAGAAATCAACAAGCTGAGAAACCGTTTGGAAGAAATGCCAAAGACACTGAACACCACAAACAAGGAAATTCTTTACGAGATAGACGAATTAAAAACAAGGGTTGACGACACGTCCAAATTAGATACAAAGTTCAAATCCATCTACGACGAGATAAGCAAGATAAAAAATCACATGGAAGAAATGCCCAAAGAACTTGATAATACAAACAGGGAAATAATAGACGAGATAGACAGGATAAAGAAGCAGATGGACGAGATCCCGAGCACGACAGGCAGCAAGATCAGCCGCATATACGGGGAGCTTGGCGAGATCAAGAAGTACATGGAGGAATCACCAGGCATCGCAGGAAGCAGGATCAAATACATAGACAACGAACTGAACGACATCAAGAAACAGCTGAGTTCTCTTCCAACAGACAAGACAGGAAAGATCAGGCAGGTTTATGATGAAATCAACAAGCTGAAGAAGCGCGTAGAGGAAATGCCCGACGTAAACAATGAAATGAAATACGTACGCAACGAGATAAACAGCATCAAGAAAAGGCTTGCAGAATCATTGACAACGGATAAAATAAAAAACATATATGAAGAGATCGGAAAAGTGAGACAGACAGCTGATGAGGAATTGGCCTACAAGATGTCGATGGACAAGAAGATAGCTGATATTGAAAACAGGATCGGTGCACAAAAAACAACTGGGAATGAATTACCCAAAAATACAGACGCGATATCCGTGCACGAAGAGCTTCTTGATGAAATAAATGAAGTAAGGAGAATGGTGGAGGAAGAATCCGCGCAGAGGATATCTTCTGACAAAAAACTTCTGAATATTGAAAACAGGATCGGTGCCACGCCAGATAAAAGGGTGGATATAGACTACAGAAAACTCTCAGAAATGTTGAAATCAGACAAGGCCATCGAAGAAGCTATAGAGAAGAAATTCGAGGAGAGCTCGCTCAAGCTTGTCACGGAAAGGATAAACGACTTTGCAAGGCTGATGGACAAGAGGACTCCTAATCTGGTTACAAAAGACGAACTTGCGAAGCTGGAAGAGAAAATATCAGCGACAAGAATGCGCGTACCTGTGAGAAATGACAGGGATGTTTCAGAAAGAATAGCCAAGCTCGAGTCAAGCATAAAGAGCATGATAGACGCACTCAACGCGATGAAATATTCAAAGAGCTCGTTTGTTGTCGAGTGACCGTGATTCTTTTGTAAATTCTGCGTGATGCACGCCCGATTTTAAATCGTTTGTTCATGAATATTTTACATCCAAGGATTCAAAAGTGATTTTATGTTGCCTGAAAAAAAGCTCTCTGCACCCCAGGAATGGATAGAAGTAAAAGTTCCTGGAGTAGATGCAAATCTTTACAACGGCTCGCAAATCTATGTGACTGAGCATACGATCCAAGTAGCAAGCCGCTATCCGACATACGAGGACGGCGAGCTTGTTGATGACTTGAAGCAGTCAGATGTTGCAAAATTTCTGAATGAATACAACAAATCTAATAATTGTGCATTCAGATACCCAACACTTTTCGAGGACGAAGCTATACGGAAACTTGGCAAGAATCATGCTATTTTTGACGAGAATTTCCAGAGAAACGGAATGCCATGGAAATGGGGATACGTCGCTGACTTCACATTGCCTTACGGAAACGGTGAGGAAGGCATAAACCAGATGCTTACAACAAGAAAATTATTTTACAGGTTGCCTGATGGAGACGCAGAGATCGGCGTAACCACGATCGCGCCGAGCGGAATGGTACCGTTGCTTACAAGGGAACAGATAAAGAAATTGATAGGAGCAGACGGATTAAAGAAGCTGGGAAAGCTCCGTGGAAAAGAAATTTACGAAAAAGACAATGAGATTGTTGATGTCAGAAATGCTCTTGGCTATCCGCAATTGACATTGTATCATAATCAAAAAGATGAAAATGGAATTATTTCACACAGCTATCATATTTATACTCCAAACCAAAATAGCAATGAGACTGTCGGCGTTCGCTACGCCGACTGGTATCATCTTGGCGAGCGCAGGTGCTTCGACGTCTCCCTGCGTGCCGATCCTGGGCGCTCGCTTTCGGGCAGGTCGTTTCCGCTCGTTCGTGGAGACGTTGCTGAAGCCAAAATCGAGAAAAAAATTCTTTTTCTAGAAAAGAACGAATTTCAGATATAGGCAAAAATGTTGCAAGAAGAATTGTTTTTGTTGCAAAATTGCGGCGCATTATACTGTTGAAATGCAACCAACAAAAATACGAGTAACTGGACAAGTTATAAACAATATATTTGCCATATGATAAAAGACAAATCTATATCGTTACATTGACGACTGGTGCATTTTCAGCGCCTTTCTGTGATGAAAAGTAAGTGCGTTCGAAGAAACCAAACCAGCCTGCGATGACGTTTGACGGGAACACTTTTGTTGCAGTGTTATAGTTTCTGATGGCGTCGTTGTACCTTGTTCTTGCTACAGAAATCATATTTTCTGTCTCAGCAAGAGCATCTTGCAGTGCGATATAGTTCTGGCTCGCCTTGAGGTCAGGATAGTTCTCAGCTACAAGCAGCAGCTTTGACAGTGCTGACTCGAATTCGTTTGCAGACTTTACCTGCTGCTCCGGTGTCTGCGTCTGCCACTGTGACCTGATCTCGGTTATCTTTGTCAATGTGGACTGCTCGAAACCTGCATAACCCTTGACGGTATTGACGAGGTTAGGTATCAGATCTATTCTTCTTTGGTACTGGGTCTCTACATTTGCCCACGCGTTGTCTGCATTTTGGTTAAGAGCGACCAGAGAATTATAAGATCCCCATACAACAGCTACAAGTATGAGAATGATCAGTACGATTATTCCGATGCCGACCCATTTCATCGGGAATTTCTGCTTTGTCTGCTGTGCCATGCCTATCACTTAATTAAATAGGAATAAAAAGGTTACCGTCCTGCCCCTCCGCCCCCGGAGCCGCCCCCGCCGAAGCCACCTCCTCCAAAACCGCCCCCGCCGAAGCTGCCTGCGATAATTAATGGCATGCTGCTGCGTTTTCTCTTGAATTTCTTTCCGCATTTCTGGCAGACGCAGAAATCTTCTTCGCATTTTATATTCCTTGATTTGCAGCCAGGGCAGCGGTTTGGCGTTACAATGGATTTAATAATTATAACAAGGAAAAAGAAAAGGAAAAGGAAGAAGAAAGGGTTGTTGAATATCAGGTTTGTAATTATATCCATTGTCTGGTCCTTTGGAACGTAATTTCCCGGTACATAATCTGTAAGCTGTTCTGATAATCCAAGCAGGATAGTATCCAGTGTTGTCTGGTAATCTCCCTGATTATAGTATGGCAATGCTTCATCAAGTATACGGCCGGATTCTGCGCCTGTAACGTAACCCTGAATACCATAACCTAATTCTATTCTCAGCCTATTGCCCGTTGTACCGTTTTTAACAATTAAAATAAGAATTCCATTATCTTCTCCTTTCTTGCCTATACCCCATTCCTGAAAAAGATCGACGCCATATGAGAAGAGTGTATAGCCTTCCGGAACGCTATCAAGAGTCACAACAGCAACTTCTATCGTGGTATTCTGCTCATAAAGTCTGAGCCCTTCCTCGAACTGCACCTTATCAGGCAGCACGTTCGCGAAGTCGTTCACGAATCCGACCGGTGCTGGAAATGCAAATGCGACAGAAGAAAAAACCAGGATAGCTATAATAATAACATTTGAATATTTCATGCATATACCTTGATCGGCTGCTTTTAAATTTTGAGCACCTTTTATCCTTTTCTGCCATAGTAAAAAAATGCCGATAAAGAACATTGTGTCTGACTGGAACGGCACACTGATAAAATATCCGACAGAGGGCAGGTTAATGGGCGAGATCGGATCTTCTATTTTGAATTCTGATCCCTACTTTGAACACCCTGTCAAGAGCATAACAAATGGCGTAAGGCTCATGAAACATATGACTCATCTTATCGATATGAAAAAGAAATACAAGGCAGGAAAAATAGAATACGATGCTATATATGACTACTTCAACGAGAACGTTCTTAGGGGAACTCCGGAACAAATTATCGAAAAAGCTGTAAAAAAATATGCGGCTAAAGCAGCAGAAGAATTGGATACAGGTTTGCTGAAAGCCATAAGAGATTTTTACAACGAAGACAAAAATACAGGCATTCTTTCAACCGGTTATATGAATGGAATAATAAAGACACTCTGCACTCTTGGCACTATACCTTTTCATACGGTTGCTGCGAATGACATAGAATGGAAAAATGGAGAAGCAGTGAAATTCGACCTAAATATTTACAAAAACAAGGAAAAGTTTCTGGATGACGTATTCTTCAAAGAACATAAGTATCGGCCTGACGAGACAACTTACATAGGCGACACAGAAGAAGACGAGAAATGCTTTGAGATGGTCAAATACCCTATAGCTTCTTTTTTCGCGACCGACGATTTCAAGCAGCACGCGGCTGAGAAATATAATGCGTTCGTGGCAGAAGAACCAGAAGAGTACGGAAGAATAATAAAATACTCCTCATAAACTGCATTTTTAACTGTTTCTGACAAACTTCAATTATGAAAGTGCTTGTGACAGGCGGTACAGGGTTTGTGGGCAAGAGACTAGTGAACAAGCTGATAGAAGCAGGCGACAAAGTAGTTGTTACAGCCAGGGAACCTGACGGACTGTCCGACAAAGTTACATTCGTGAAGTCTGATGTACGTAACAAAAAAGAATTAGAGAATGCATTCAGGGATGTCGATGTTGTGTACCATCTTGCCATATGCCTTGACGAAAGCAGCCCTGACCTCTGGGACATAAACGTAGACGGAACAAAGAATGTCGTTGAATTGTGCAAGAAGTTCAAGGTCAAGCAGCTTGTGTACGTGTCTTCTTCGGGTGTGCTTGGCGAAACAAAGACACCGAGCAAAGAAAATCTTCCTTACAATCCAAAGACAGTATATGAGAAATCAAAGATGGAATCCGAGATTATAATAAAAAATTCCGGAATCAACTATACGATACTGAGGACGACGATAGTCATAGGACCTAATCTAATATGGGCGGCAATATTCGAAGCAGCCAGGAAACAGCATCCTATCATAGGATCAGGGAAAAATTACTTTCATCTTGTTTATGTAGACGATATAGTCAACGCTCTTCTGATTGTAAAAAATAGCAAGAAATCCTACGGACAAATATTTCACATAGCGTCAGAAGACACACCGACGTACGAAGACGTCTACAGGATCATATCTAATGAATTGAACGTAGAGATGACAAAGAAGCACGTACCTTTATGGATTGCAATTTTAGGTTCAAGATTTTATGAGTTGAAATGCAAGCTTAACGGAAAGAAACCAAAAGTCACAAAAATGAGGTCGTCTATTGACAGACTAATTAGAAACAGAATAATATCTATAGAGAAAGCAAAGAACGTCCTTGGTTTTCAGCCTGTTTATGATACGAGAACAGCTGTGAAAGAAACAATTAAATACCTTAAGATAAGTAGGCTTGGCTATTCAGACTATGATATTGCTGATATAAGCAGGATAAAAGAATATCGTCAACTTAAGAGTGATTAACTATTGTTAATCACTCAGAAACAGCCATTATCGATAGATAATAGCTGGTAAGTTGACGGTATTGAAAAAGGGTTAGATAAAAATGACAAAAGCAGGAAAAGTGGAAAAATACATCAATGAGAAGATAGGAAAAGACGGCGGGATAATATCAATAATTATAGATCCTGTTGACTATTCGTCACCGAAGAAAGCAGTTGATACTGCATTAATGGCGCATAAAGCAGGTGTCGATATTATAGCAGTTGGCGGGTCAATAGGTGCCCAGGGAAAACTTCTTGACGACGTAACAAAGACGATAAAAGAAAGCGTTGATGTACCGGTTGTTTTATTTCCGGGAAACGTAGCAACTATCACTCCTTATGCAGATGCTATATATTTTATGAGCCTTCTGAACAGCAGGAACCCATATTGGATTTCACAGGCGCAGACTCTGGCAGCCCCGCTAATAAAGCAGCTGCATGTAGAGCCTCTGCCTATAGGCTACATTGTTGTCGAACCAGGCGGAACAGTCGGATGGGTCGGTGACGCGAATGTCGTTCCTAGGAATAAACCGCAGATAGCTGCTTCTCTTGCTTTGGCAGGAGAGTACAATGGCAATAGAATAATATTCACTGACGCTGGGTCAGCTGCCTACGAACCAGTTCCTTTAGAAATTGTAAGTACTGTCAAACATCTGATAGACGTGCCGTATTTAGTTGCAGGTGGAATCCGCACGCCGCGCCAGGCTAGTGACATAATAAAAGCAGGAGCTGACTGGATACAGATCGGCACAGCAGCAGAAAAATCTTCTGATCCCAAGAGAACTTTGGAAAGTTTTGTTCATTCTGTCAAACAGGAAGGAAAGAAAAAAGTAAATCAGTTACATGGCTAAAATCATAAACAGCAGATTACCCAATAGCAATGTAATTACAAGGGTTATCGGGAAGACAGGGACAAAGCGTATTCCTTCCTTGATAAAAACGAATCTCTTTGTCTTCTTTATTTTCATTACCTCTTCTTCTGTCAGTCCTTTCCAGACCATATCCTCGAGAACGTCGCCAGCCCTCAATTTGCTGACAGGTATTTTCTTCCTGAACACATACTTCTCGACGGATTTTGCATAGACCCAGAACAGCATTGCCAGCAGCACAGCTGCGAATGTTGCTGCAGAGGCGAATGCGTTGTAGATGCCCCTGAATGCCAGCAAAACCGAGACCAATACCGAGAATATTACAGGCACGCCTACCACAATATGCAGTTGCTTTCTTGCCGCTTTTGACACGTATGAAAACACATAGCTATTTTTGAACCCAAGCGCGATTGCATACACGATCGTATAGATAGCCGCAACGATCAGGAAGTTGAAGAAGAAATCCATTACAAATAATCGGTTATTGAAAAAAGGTATCATATAGATTATCGACGCAAATATCCACGCGTCAGCAGCTCCCCAGCCGCCATGCTTGTAGTTAAGCAGACCGAGGAAAAGGACGACAGTTCCTGTCACCAGCGATACAAATAACTGGTAGAAATCTGCTTTAATTGTTGCTTCGACAAATAGTAGCGAAATGCCCAGGACTATCATTAGTAAGGGTATCTCGTCAGGAACCTCTGTTGTCTTCAGGTCCCATAAGCCTGCAAGCACAGATCCCGAAATTGCAATCAGAACCAGAAGCTCAATCATATAAAAGACCGCCGCATATAGTAATCATAATAAGCCTATGACATCAATTTATAGTATTTATAGTGAACCCATAAAATAATTCATATGCAATATATGGGTTCGCATATAGATGTCATGATAAAATCCGCCTCACAACAGTAAAGTGAGGTGGATTGTATGTATGTAGGATTGGACGTTCATAAGGATTTCTGTCAGGCAGCTTTCCTGGACTTTGATGGAAAGCTTGTGAGAGAAGAAAGGTTTGAGAACACTGTTTCTGGATTAGAAGAGCTTGCTCAAGCTACGCGAGAACAGGAAGTTGTCATGGAATCTTCGACTTCTTCCATGCACGTTTACGACGCTCTTTCTGGGACATGCAAAGTCAAAGTGGCGCATCCCAGCAGGGTCAAGGCCATAGCTTCTGCAAGAATAAAGACAGACAAGATTGATGCACGAATACTCGCTCATTTGCTGAGAGCTGACCTAATACCGGAATCTTACGTGCCGTCAAAGGAGTGCAGACAAGCGAGGCTCCTGGTCAGGCAGAGAGCCTCGCTTGTTGAAGTAAGGACTCAGATAAAGAACAAGATACACGCCTTGCTGACAAGAGAGGGCGTAAAAATCCCCTTCAAGGACTCGTTCGGAAAGAAGACTATTTTGTTTCTCAAGTCTGTCGATATTGGAGAAGCCCAGAGGGCTTCTCTCAATTCATTGATGACTATACTCGATGCACTGAACAAAGAAGTAAAAGAAGCCGATAAAAACATAAAATTTTACGCCTTGGAAGACAAATACGCAAAACTTCTTGTTACGCACACGGGAGTAGGCTGGCTGACAGCCCTTGCCGTGTCAAGCGAAATATGCGACATAAGCAGATTTGAGTCGCACAAAAAGCTTTGTTCTTATTTCGGGCTTGTGCCGTCTGTTTATCAGTCCGGCAATGCGGACAGGAAAGGCCACATAACAAAACAGGGTAACACACTTTTGAGGTCACTGCTAATACAATGCGCGTGGAGCGCAGTAAAGTACTCTCCACGCTTCAGGAGAAAATACAACAAGCTGAGAAAGAAAACTGGCAATCAAAAAGCCATAGTTGCTGTAGCAAGGACAATCGCTGTAGATATGTATTTCATGATGGTGAGAAACGAAGAATACAAAGAACCGAAGAATGAGAGCAAGGGAGGAAAACCCGTTAGTTTGCTTGGTCCATAGACCGTCATATAGATTGGGTTCCTCCCCTCCGCACGACTCGACACCATGTGCTTCGAGCACGAATAGGAGAATGTCGTGAGGTCTCTCAACAATAATTTAAGGAGATGAAGATAAGAATGTAATGTTACTGGCGGATTTTATCATAGGAGTTAACCAAGTTATAATACCAGATTCTTTACTTGGTTAGCTATAAATAGCATGAGAATGATAAATAAAACACGGACGCGAGTAAAAGAAAAAATGCAGTTAGTCTTTAACTTCGTGTTCACCGATGTAGGGCGTTTCATGCGGATAGTTGTCTATCTTTTTCGGGTCCTTGCACGACAGGTTTCTGATTATTTCATTCCACATTTTCTTACCGTATTTGTCATTTCTGGCAAGACGTCTGGCATCCCTTAACAGATCAAGCCTGACTCTATTCCATGCCTTCAATGATCCATTGCGTGTTTTATGAATGCTGACCACCTCATTATGCTCAGGTCCTCTATGACCAACAATATATACTTTCATTTTTGCGCCCCCAAATACCATCCATATCAAGCTTCCAGTTCCTGTTTCTTCAATTCCTCATCTATGGCTTTGCTTGTTACAAGGTTGTTGATTTCTATTAACTTCTTGGCTACCATATTGTCCGTGTTCAATTTGTAGAGCTTTGCACGGCCTACTTGTCTTGTTTCTTTTACTATTCCTTTCTCTACTATTTTGAAGAAAAACGAGTGCAATGTGTTCCAGCCTACTCCGCTTTCTTTTGCTATGTCTGACAAAGAGTAGTCAAACTCCCTGTATGTCATTAAGAAGTCTAAAACCTTTATCAGAGGCGAGCTTCCAAATACTTCTACAAATGCTGTAACCGATTGACGTTCTTCAAATGCCTGTCTGTTTTTGTCTTCCATGTTTTCCACCTTATAATTAATGAAATGATAAGTTTAAATAGATATTATAGCAATATATAATTGTTATTTCAGTATATTAACCTATCAAAATAGTGGTTATATGTACGACAGTGATCTTAAAGCTGCCATATTGCGTAAAATGCTAATGCATCGCTGGATAGGTGGAAAACATACAGCTATTGACAATATTCCAAAAGGATTTCCGCCACATATGATATGCTTCTGATATAACCTACATCTAAAGATGTGGGTTTCTTGAAGCATGTCATACAGAATTCATCCCTTTCATCACACGATTAAAGTCGTGTGTTTTCAGATGAATTCTAGTATAAGAAATGATGTTGCAAGAGTTGCCCAGGATTTGATAAGGGAGGGCTTCGTAGTTAGAAAACCAACAAGTTATGGCGAACATGTTTATCTCAATCCTAAACGCGTTTATGACGCAAAGAAAATAGCTGGAATTATATAAACCTTCTTTTATAGTGCTGCAAGAAAATAAACTGTATATAATTTCCTTGTGCGCTGTACCGTGATACAAAATTATATATCCCGATTCCTTGTCTGGGTCACACATTAGTTATCTGTTCCTGACTTCTGCTGTCAGGAAGTCAGCGCCCGCATACAGTCTGTAGAAGACGTCGTATGCAACAGCCGTGGCGTTGACGTAGAAATGGACAGTGCAGACAGGCAGGCTGTTGTCGGCCTTCTCTATCTCGCTGTAGCCGATGCCCCTGTACGAAGAAACGTTATCGTCTATAACTATTGACGAATTTTCAAACACTACCACAGTCGAACCTTTTTTCTCTGTTATCTGGACTATATTATAGCTTGTGTCTATGTTCGATGCTGGTGCCTGCTTCGGCACTCTTTGAAAGACGGCTGTAATGAAGGAATTTTCTAATACTATATCAGTAATGTTATCGGCGTTTCCGTCCTTTTCCGAACACTTGACGTCGTTTCCGCCTATGAAGATCATGTTGCCCTTGAATATGCGGGAAAAGTATTCGATAGTCGTGCCTGTTGTTGTAATGCCCTTGAACTGGATTGAATCTTCTTCTGGTATGACCTCGAACTTCTTTGCCTCGGAGAAAGAGACGATCCTTAATGAACCCAGGCCTTCGTGTTCTATCTCCGTCAATGAATTGTCTATTTCTTTCATTATATTTTCGACTACCCTGAATTCTGTATTGGATGACGCAGCCTCTAGCGTCACGTTGCTAGCGAGCAGGACAAATGCTATTGAAACCACGACTATGACAATAAGCATAACGAAATTTAGCGTCGCTGTTATTCCTTTCATTTTTTTCACCAGGTTATGTTGTGTATCTCCTTTGAATTCATCAGGGATCCGCTGTCGATAAGAGTTACATCAAAGAATCCTGTCATGTATTTCTTATCCGATACGTTGAGAGAGAACTTTTCCTGTACATCACTGCTGCCTTTCATGTAAGACAGCGTTAGGTTTATCATTCCGTTGCTTATCAGTGAAGAGAAATGCATCGTTGAATTCTGTCTGTCGCCCAGATAAACATACGCCGAAGAAGGTGAAGAATCCGTCGCAGCTACTGTCACGTTTATTTTCCTGCTGAGATAGTTGCCGACGTTCACCGAATATGCCTGTGTGGTGCCGTTGACGTATGCAATCGTGTAGAAAATCCTGCTACCAGCGTCGTTCCTCAGGAAGGAAGACATCGTCGCAGCGTAGTCAGACTCTGTTTTGTTAGAGTTCTGCTGGATTGCTGCTACGCCCATACCGTATTTGTATTCGTTCATGATGTTGTTCATCTGCCTGTTCAGTAATTTTCCTTCCTGGTGGCGAGATTCTTCGGTTATGCTCTTTACGCCAACGACGTTGAAAACCAGGAGAGTGCCCATTATCATAAGTATCGCGCCTATCAGAAACATCTGTCCCTTCTTGTTAGAACTCTTTGAAGAAGGCATCTGCGTAGCAGTATACGTCTTATGACGTATACTGCAGCTAGAGCTATCATCAGGGAGATGATAGCTCTCACGCAGATGCTTTTTTTTGTTGATCATCAGAAACTACCCCACATCCAGAGCTTCACCTTCTTTGCAAAAAATGTATCCCTGTAACCGGAAATATAATATTCAACAGCTACAACAGCCACGCTTGACGGCACAGTAGACGTGCACGTGGTTGTGCATATGTCTGTATTGACTGACATAGAAGAAGGCAGCAGCGCCTCCAGCCTGCTTTCAAGCAATACTTCGTTTCCGGAATAGGCAAAATACCTGAGCTCGCCTGTTTTATCTAAATATTCCAGAGCCTCAAACCCCTGTCTCTTAATCAGTTCCAGTGTTGACGACTTTGGGCTCTGTGCCGACAGGTATATGTTTGTTATGAAAACCAGTATTATAGATACTGCTATGAGTACCTCGAGCATGTAGATGTAGCCTTTTTTATTACCATGGCTCTGTCGAAAACTTATGAAAAACCAGCGTCGTAGGCGTATGCATCTATCGATGCCTTTGGAAAGCAGAGCTTTCCAAGACCCCGCAGAACAAAGTTCTGTAAGGCATGTGTCAGCCAGGAACATTATCGAAAAGATAATGCCCCTCACGCCGATGGTTTTGTTGAACATTTCTGTAGAGCCGTTACCACGCCTGTGCAAGTAATCTGCCATTTCTTATGCCTCCCGTAGAATTCTGGAACAGCACGTACCTCTGCATGGCCACGACGTCCCCTGACCTCGGAACTTCTGCGCCGTACGTAAAGAATGTTTCTGATGTTGTCGTGTCTGTCAGCGTAAGCAGGAATTCGCCTGTCCCGGCTGTATCCCTGACAGTTGCGTAATCAGAATTGTTCAGTGCTTGCAGTTGTTTGTACTGGATTAATTTCAGTATTTCTATTGGATATATCGTTTCCGTTATGTTGTTATTTCCTGTGACGCTTGTCGACCTGCTGGTGAAGTTGCTGTCGTCGTCAAAATATATCTGGAATATTTTCATTGCATTCGCATTTATGTCTGTCTTGAATGTCACCTTGTCGACGTCGATCTGGTACTGAACTTCTGATGAGCCGGAGTAAATTTCGGTTGAATTTATATCTATATTCCTGAGACCCATTGTTGTGTAGTTGAATGAAACAAGTTCGTTGACAAGGTTGGCAACGCTGTGACTGCTGTTTATGAGAAATGAAGCGTTGTTGATGACCGCTATCTCAAACCTATTTGCTTTAGTCGTCAGTCCCATCCTGTATAACGTCTCTTGTCCTGTCCAGTTGCCAGGAACAACACCGTAGTCTGAAACTGACAGTATCGTTGCGACCTGGTCAGTGAGCATCTCTATACTCGACGTGCTTTCTGCTGTCTGTGTATATGTCGAAACAGTATATACAATAGTCGCAAAGATCGATATGAAAATTACAGTCGCTATTATGAAATCTATCTGAACCATTCCTTTTCTGTTTTTATCTTTGTTCATCACAAGCCCCTCATTCCTATTACAGACGCTGTCGTGTTCAGAGAATAAGATATCTCTATCATACCGCCGCCAGCGTAACCGCTGTAACTGGTGTTGAATCCTATGTTGCACGTTGAGTTGAATGAAGGGCCAAGCACCTGTATTTTTACCGTCCTGTTAACGAACGATATACGATAGCTTGCGTCGGCGAGTTTGTCCGGCAATTTGATTGTCAGTGTGTTTTTTGTGCCTGTCGGTGAGACGTAATCTGGCTGCTGGTATATCTTTTCAAAACCTCCCCTGAGTGTGAAGCATATCTGGTTCATCTCGTTCTGCGCAACGAACTCCTGAAAATTACCGCGTATAGTCGTGAAAGTTGTTATGATTATGAATATGAGGAATATCGTGAAGCTCAGAAGTATTGCGTGCGTGAAAACAGCAGACTGTCCTAGCATTCTTTTCATCAGAACACCTCTGTCGTCACGTTAGTTAAAGTCCCTGATTTCCCTGTGTTGGTCATGAAAAATCTGGCGGGCCCCCTGAATATCGTCCTGTTTAACAAATCAACGTTTCTGTATTCGAGCTTTATGAAAAACGGAAACGTTTCCGGCTGTGTGAACGTGACGTCGCCAAAAACTTTTGATATGTAACCGAAACTTTCTACATCTGATGTCTTGCTGTCTATGTTGCCCCATACGCCTGTCGTGAAAGCAAGAAGAAACCGGTTGTTGATTTCGTCCTGGCTCATGCCAAGCATATATGCCGTTGCTGAGTAGGAAGTATTCAGTTTTACGTTGATAAACTCAGAACCAGCAAAAACCAGACCAAGTACAGACGTTCCTCTCTCAGCGGATATGAATTTCTTTCCCAACGACGTGAACGTTTTTTCCTGCGTCGTCGTGCCTAAGTAACTGGTCTCGTTGACCCTTATTGTGTCTGACTTGTCGCCGTTGAAGCTGAAAGCGAAGTTCATGGTCACTGTCTTTGCTTCTGCGGCTGTAGAGAAAACAGTAAAGCATATCATTATGACTGCAAAAACTATGACTGTGCCGTTACATTGCATTATTCACATATCTACTTCTTATAATAAAAAGAATTTTCTCTTATACTGTCAACTTAAGAATGAATGACTGTCGTTAATCATCCAGAAACAGCTATTATCGATAGATGATAATAGCTGGTAAGTTAACAGTATTTTTCCGTCATTAATTAATTTTAAATGATTGTTCATTTTTATATTATCAGGTGGTGCGTGAAAATGGTGCACAGTCCCACACTTGAAAGCATACAGATGGTTGAGAACGCCGCGAGGAAATACAGCGGCTACGGAAAATATCAACTATGGAACACGTTGCCGAAGAAGATGATGTACCAGACTTTCCAGACTATAA
This sequence comes from archaeon, assembly GCA_016191585.1. Taxonomy (GTDB): domain Archaea; phylum Aenigmatarchaeota; class Aenigmatarchaeia; order GW2011-AR5; family GW2011-AR5; genus JACPVU01. The sequence continues at coordinate 2,935 of JACPVU010000004.1, read as the reverse complement.
TCGAATACCTGGAAGAATCGAAAAAGATAATTATTGAGAACAATAAGATAATCTGGGTATGGAATCCAGATGAAATAATGAAACTTGCAGAGAAGGGCCTCGTAAAAAAATGGGAAAAGTACACAGTGGAAAAATAATAGACACGCAGCAAATGCAAATTCTGTCATCTGCGCACAGAATTTGTTTTTGCTTTATTCAAGCCCCAGGCTATTCATAACAGCTTCATCCACTTCTTTCATCTTTTTTCCCGGCAGTTTTCCATAGTTCTTTTTTATCCGCGACTTGCCTGTCGTTCTTATCTGATTGAAAAGCACTGTGCATTTTTCTTTTAATGGCAAGTTTGCAGAATCAATTTCAACGTTTGTAGGGAATTGTCTTGAAAATATCTTTGACGTTATTGGAGCGACAATAGTTGTTGGGCTGTATTCATTCCCTATATCATTCTGTATAACCAATGCTGGCCTTGTCCTGCCCTGCTCAGAACCAGTGACAGGATCAAAGTTAACCAGTACAATGTCACCGCGATTTATCCGCATGCCTATTCCCCATAGTCAGCGTGCTTCCACTCTTCGCTTATTCGCATTGATTCTTCATGCATCTCGACGTAGCCCTCTTTCATTAATGCAGCCTTCTCTTTGTCTTTTTTCTTTTCTATATGCAGAATAAGGTCGTCCTCCAGCGTTATTTTATCTTTTTCAATGAAATAGGGAACCTAGGTTCCCTATTTCATCTGCAGAATAAAAATTAGCGAAAAGAAAGATATATATACCTGAGTTAACATATATTAACTGTGGTTTATATGTATAAACTAAAGTTAACAATATTGCAACAGGAAATATTGCGCTTCCTTTTCATGAATGCCGGGGATGTTTTTAATGCAAGAGGCCTGGCAATACATCTTGAAGTGAGCCAGCCGGCGATTGCAAAAGCCATGCCTATGCTGGAAAAACATGAACTTATCCATATTGAAAAGGATAGAAATTCGAAACGACTTTCCATCAGGTTAAACAGGGACAATCCCCTGGTAATAGGGATTAAAAGAGCTGACAATATACGCCAGGTATACGAATCAGGTCTTGCTGAATTCCTTCGGGAAAAGTTTCCGAGCTGTACGGTTATTTTATTTGGCAGTTTCGCAAAGGGCGAAGATACGTCAAAGTCTGACATCGATATTGCCGTCGTTGGCGCCAAAAACAATGCCATTACACACGATATGACCAGTTTCGAAAAAAAACTTATGAAAGAAGTGAGAATCAATTTTTACAGGTCTTTCAAAAGTATAAACACTGAATTGAGAAATAATATTTTGGGCGGAATTCTAATATCCGGGTGGGTAGAATTATGATGCCTCTCAAAACATTTGACGAATATCTGGATGAAGGCACTGTGAGGAAACAGTCTCCTGATAAACTCAGAACAAAGTCGCTTATTTCTGAATCCGCAAATTCTTATAAAATACTTCTTTCATTCGTTGAAAAGATGAATCTTGACGATAATAATGCAAATCATATTATCAAAAACGTCTATGATATAATTATGGAACTCATAAGAGCAAAGATGCTTTCCGACGGTTTTAGCACAACAGGAAAAGGTGCGCACGAAGCCGAAGTATCATATCTTGTTAAATTAGGCTTCAGCAAAAGGGATGTAGAATTTGCAAATTATCTGCGCTGGTTCAGAAACGGGATCATGTACTACGGCAAAAAATTCGACAAAATCTACGCCAAGAAAGTCCTTGAATTTCTCAAAAGAATCTATCCTATGCTCAAAAGAATCTGTGAGTAAGAGTATTGTTTTAATTTATAGATAAAGTTATCTAATTCTGAATAAAATTAATCAAAAGAAAAATCAAAAGAAGTTCCTTACGGTGCTGTGCCGTTCATGGTCATGTAGCAGCCAATGTTTTGTTCAAACCACTGGACACTCTGTGGACCCGGAACGTTCACGCCGTTTACGAATATCGTCGGCACACTGGTGATGTTCAATTGCTGGCATACTGCAAGGTTCTGGCCGCTGCAATCAAAGTACAGATTTGTCGAGAAAGCTCCAAGGGACTGCAGCTGCACCTGTGTTGCCTGGTCAGTAGACAGACCGAATATAACAACCTTCTTGCCTAGCAGACACTGTGTAAATGCGCTCTGCACTGCAAGTACTGTTTTCTGTGCTTCCAAGTTGACCAGGACCGTCGAGAAGTATTGTCCGTCTTTCGTCACATATATGTCCTGCAGCGTGTCTGTTCCTGTTGTGCTCTTTATTCTTATAGACATCCTGTAGACACCACTAACTTCTTCTGCTTTCATTATTTCGACGTCGCCGCCTGTTATAATCTTGTACAGATCCTTTGTGTTTTGCTCTGCCTTGGCCTTGTCAATCATTGTCGTGCTGCCTGTCGTTTGCGTGTAGAAAAGCGCCGCAATAACGATTACAAGCACTGCTACTAGAATCTTGTAGCCAAGCGTGCCTGATTTATTTATTTGTTGAGCCAATCAAATCACACCCATATTTTCATACATTCTTTTTCTAGATTAGGGATGAATCTATTTATAGGTTAGGGATTTTATCCGGTTAAAAAATTGTAATGTTCATGTAATTTTTCTTGTAGTCACAGATATAACGCAATGATATGTTCTTATATAACCATGGCTGAAGTCGTGTGTTTTCAATGGATTCTAGTATAACAATAACGAGCTTTGCCTAAAAAGTGCCTATCCACAGAAAGACGACGATAGGTAAACCGTTAGCGGGCATCAAAACAGGCAGACGCACAAAGTGCGTCAGTGTAATAGTAGGTTCGGGTTAACTCCAATTCTAGCATGATAGTATAGAAATCCTTATTTCTAGGACTTAAGATTCTGTATTGGTGATCATATGAATCTTAGGTCTTGCCAGGATTGCGGATTTCGTTTAGTAAAGAATGGTCATAAGAAGCTTAAAT
>JACPVU010000026.1 GCA_016191585.1 archaeon | reverse complement strand
CTACTGAGTAAGTTATAGGTACACCGGATGTCCATGACGCAGGACCTACAACAATTGCATTATCTTTCTTTATGGTGTACTTGTCAGGAGTGCCGCCGTTGCTGTTAGGAATCCATACAATTGAATGGCCTGTTGTACCGAAGTCATATGTAATATCAGGCGGCGACGAAACTGTAGGCGGACTAAGCACGACTTCTAGATTAGAAGGATTCTCTCCTAAACACAGTACGCTTGAACATGTTTTGCCTTTAATTTTTACTTCATAGAGTCCGTCGCTGTTGCTTTTCTGAACAGTATATTTGTAAACGTAATCATTTCCGGAATTTGAGTTAAAAGTAGCCAATTCCATAACAGTTCCGCCGATTTTCTGTACGGTTACAACAGGATCTTCAATCAGATCCTCAGAACTTGTGAATGATATATACACATTTCCTATATCAATAGCAGGATTCGGGCTGATAACGATATTTGAGAATCTAGGAATAGGATATGTCACAGTACAAAGAGGGAAGGCATTTGCTGCTGTTGATAATAATCCTTTTTCATCGGTTGCCTGACATTCTGCTGCTATGTCTTTTCCCGGTTGTATATCAGATGGTATTTTGTAAGATGTCGTAAATGTCTGCAAAGCACTGTTCCATGACATTTGTTCGCCAGTTTTGTAGTCCCATGTGTATGTATTGGGACAGTTGCCTGCAGTGCATGTACCGAGCCACAACTTTGTTGACAATGTTGATGCTTGCTGATTAATATCAGTTGCAGCACAACCAATTGTAATTGTCTGCCCTGGTTTGCATACACCTGACAATTTTGTTGGTGGCTGCACAACAGGCTTATCGTTTACGGTAAAACTACAGACAAATCCATCAGCTGGATTGCCCGCGTTGTCGGTTGCAGTTGCTGTTATCGTGTGAGTGCCGTAAGGGAATGGTGCCGGCAGTTGTTTGGTTATTTTTGCTCCATTATCAAATAATTTTATTTCCTTTACTCCACACCAAACATCAGATACAGGCGCAGTTATCGAAACAGGATCAGCTGTTTTCGGCGCTGCAGGATCGCATGTGCCAGCAGAAACTACAGGCGGCGTCTTGTCGATCTTCACCTCGTAGAGAGCGGAAAAGCCTGCCACGCCTGCCACGTTTTTCGCAGCAGCGCACAGCCAGCCATGTTCTGTAGCTGTATATGATGTTGATGAACTGTAACGATCATAATCCTGGTCGCATACACCAGAATTTGGTTTTGATGTGCTGAACTTTACTGCATAGCTGTTACCATCACAGGCAAATCCGCCAGGTGCTTGCGTACAGGTAACTTTTGCTACTAAGTTCTGATTTGTGCATGAAGATGAATCAAATAATTCATTTGATGGTAAGTATAACTTTATATCAACACTGGGACCTATCGGAGTGCAATCTGGTTTGCATGCAGCTCCGTTTTTAGTCAGCTGGTTACACGATGCAGTTCCAAAGCAGTCAGCGTCGCATACGCTGCATGTGAAACCTGATGCAATGGATTCAGGGCACAGTCCATCTGTTCCTTTTGTGCTGGAACCTGTTGCGCCGCACGTTATGTCCTGCCTGCAGGCTGTCACAGTGTAGCCGGCTATCTTGGTTGTCGGAGTTATGACTTTCCACGCCGCGTAATCCGCGCCGGTTGTCGCAGGCTCGTTGAGACAGCATGTTGAATAATCAACAATTGGATTTGTCTGCCATTGAGGGCTCACTGTGACTGGCAGATTAGAACATTTTGGATATAATTCTTTACAATATCCATTTTCACATCCGTACCCCACAGGGCAACTAATTGTTTTTGTTTTTGCTTGTGCCCCTTCACAATATTCCTCAATAACTTTAGGTATAACATCAGAATTACAACTATCAAAAAATCCTGACGGGCCATATGAATTTCCATCCTTATAACCAGTTACACTACCTCTGGTCCATATATCCTCGCCGTTATCGGAGTCTGTGCAGCTGTCAGGTATCTTGCAGACTCCACTCTGGCATGTCTTGTCTGTTGGGCAGTCAGAATTCTGCGTGCACTGCACACACTTGCCGTTCAAACAATAAGGCGTTGCACCTGAACACGGAGGGCCGAAATTGATATAACCGACCCTATTGTTGTAGTAGCTTGAGCCGTCATAACAGTATGCAGTACCGTATAGGTTTACGCAGCCATATACTCCTTTCTGCGGTTGGTTGCCGGAACAAGCAATAGAGGAGGGATCAGAAGTGCAGTAAAGCGATGTTGTAGCTGTTTGCCAGTTGCTATAATACCAGAGCTTGCCAGTGGCAGCATATTCTGTTGACGTTGTTGTTCTTGAACCGCATACGGCATGCGAACCGTCGCAATATTTGGAAGTAATTGTAGCGCTGCAGCCGAAATCATTACCAGTTTTTGAAGTGGAACAAACTGTTGTACTTGATGAGGGCTTGCAACCTAACCATGTCGGATTTGTGCCTGTAGGATTGGTATAATCATTATAGCAGCAGAGATAATTGCTGCAGGCGCTTTGACTCAGCGATGAACATAAAGTATCACCTTCAGGAATGCATACTCCGTTAACGCAAGTTGGCTTTCCTGCATTTGCACCAGCACCGCATACATTCCCGCAGGCACCACATGCATTCTGGTCGTTTGGTGTGGTTGAATAATAATAATTTGAACAGCAATATCCAGTAGAAACGGTTTGACCACTACAGACGCATGTTTTAGTTACTAAGCCATCAGCACAGGAAATAACTTTAGGAATCACATTAGAAGTACACACACCATCTTGACAGGTTGTACCAGCAGCACAAGCATTGCCGCAACCCCCGCAATCGGTATTCGCAGTCTTCGTGTCTACACAATGATATCCCGCAGTTGCGCAACCCACACCTTCAGGAAGCGTTGCAGGATCACAAGGTGTTGAACAGACAAGATATCCTGAACCATACTTTGATGTACAAATATTTGTACCGATAACATTCGTACAAACACCATTATACCATTCTGCTCCAGGTGGACAGATACATGAACTACTACTACAGACTGTGCCGCTCGAACAGTACGTGCCTGTACCAGTGCAAGAACCGCAATCATTTGCTGGTGTTATTGCAGAACCACATGCAACCGAAGAAGCAACAGGACATTGAGGGGTGCACGCCTGAACACACGAATTGCCGGACTTCACATAACCTGCGCTGCAGAATTGGCATGAAGCGCCACCGCTGCAGGCATAGCTGTAATCCGTGTAACCATTTGTCGGCTGATAGTACTGACAGCCGTAATTTTGCGTGCCGTCTGCTCCAGCAGGACACGCATTCTGCTGTGCAACGCATTTACCGTCCTGGCATGCATAACCTGCAGAACAGGCAAGGGCCATATTCGACCAGTAGCTTCCTGAACAGACATATTCTATGACATTACTTCCGCTGCAACTGTCGTAGTATGTATAAGAAAACCCTTCTTCGTAGCCAGAGACATAGCCTTTGTTGTTGATATTTGTCCCGTCTGAATCAGTGCAGCTGTATGATGGTACCGCAGTCGCTAACGTAGTGAAAACAAGGAATACAGAAACTGTCAATATTATTACTGCTAAAGATATTACGCCCTTTATACCCCGCATAAAAATTCATTGGCGCGCCTTTAATATAAAGATTTTTTGCTGCGCAATACAGAAGAATTACGAAGGAGAAATATGACAGAACAGAGTTTTTTTGCGTTTATTTTGAAATCTATTGTCCGAGCGGAAGTACTGCATGGTCTTGACCCGCAGGTGAGAGCAAGGCAATGAAATAAGGAGCCGCAGGTTCCTTATTTCATATTCGTCTTTCAGCACTTTTTATAAATGCTATACATATTGCACAGTTATGAAGCAAATACAATTTGGCAATAGCCTTGAAGATAGTGTATTCATAAATTTTGGAATAAAACTAAACGGTAGAACGTATGATTTGATGGAGAAATTCAAGAAAAATGTCATGCGTGGATATGATGCTACGTACTATGCGAATCTGGCAGCGAATGAAAAAAGAGAATACTATAGAATGGTCGCGGGTGACGCGCTTAAAAGACTGGATTTTGACCCAAAATATGATAAATTGCTTCTTGACATCGGAGCAGGACCAGGTGTCTTAACGGTAGAAGTTGCAAAACTCATTGGCGAAAGCGAAATTATAGGCATAGATGCATCCGACGATATGGTGGATATCGCAAAACAATACGCGGCAAAAGAAAATGTTCGTAATGTAAACTTTGTAAAGTGCCCTGCAGAAGAGGCAGCAAAAATTTTCAAACAAAATAGTTGCATTATCATTTCAAGAAATACATTCCACAGAATAAAAGACGGTAGAGAAACTTTAAAACAACTGTATATAGTAACTGCTGAACGCAATAAACCTTCATTATACATACGGGATATGAATAGAAATATGTCATGGCAATTGATTTTAGAAGAATCTGTTTCGTGGTCAGAAAAGAGCAAATTCGACAGATTGGTTGAAAATCCAGCGTTCTATGCGCCAGAAGAATTAAACAAAATCATGGAAAACAGCGGCATAGATAATTATAAAATTCTTGATGGGCGATTTACTGAAAATGCATACGGCACTGATACAAATTTGTTGGAGAATGAGTGGGTTCTTTTGGTGAATAAATAATTTGCAAAATTATAGAATGCCTTAGCACTAAACCAACAGTATAAAATTAAGAAACTGCTCTAAAACTATAGTGCCCTCTGAAATAGTATATAATCATAATATTTGCCGTTTTTTAAGACTCCGTTTTTGATTTTTCCTGCCTTTCTGAAACCAAATTTCTTCATCATTCTTTTTGATGGTTCATTATAGTCGGCCGTCCATGCAATCAGATATTTTATATTAGTTTTTTTCAATTCTTTCAGGATATTTTTGATGAGTAAAGTTGCCACACCACTATTGCGATACTCATTCTTAACATCATAACCAATTTCGCCCACGTGACTGCGTCTTCCATCATATTTCTTTATAACCACAATGCCTATTACATCTTTGTTCAGTCTTGCGACGAATGAAGTTGTTTTTGAATCAATGAGAGACTGTTTTAAACTCTTAACAGTAGGGATAGATGATACGGTCCACATTGTATTTTTTTCATTAAGTATAGACATATACAAATCGTATATCTGTTTAAGATGCTTCTTTGACGTTTTGGTTATTTCAATATTTTCAAACACAACTAGTTCATGTTTTTAAATCTTAAATAGATTTAGATAAATAAATTATTATGTCACGAAGACAAATTGACCCTAAACTAGCTTGCAATACAATAGAATGTGGATGGATAACATATAAGTCAAAAATACCTGTCGATCCTTACTTAGCTTGCAATACAATAGAGTGTGGATGGGTAACAGTTTATAAGAAATAAAAATCACCGTTCTTTTTATGGATCGACTAAAAGAGTTATATAACTATTCTGCAAAAGAGTACAACAACTATATGCAAAGAACTGGCAACATTCTTCTACAAAAACTAATATTGGAAAAGATAACAAAATTCTTAGATACAAATGAATCTTTGATTGATATAGGAACTGGAACTGGTAATATTATTTATTTTTTGAAAAAAAGAATAAAATCTAAGAAAATTCTTGGTGTAGATTTCTCATATAAAATGATAAAGATAGCTAACAAAAAAACCAATGCATCCTTTATGTTAACAGATGCGAATAATCTACCTTTTAGAGATTTCTCATTTGATAATGTTCTTTGTAGTTACTGTTTCAGTTTTTTTGAAGATGTAAATGCTGTAATAAAAGAAATGACACGAATCTGTAAGAAAAGGATAATATTGATAGATAAAGAAATTATATACAATCATATACCAAGAACTGAAATGGGAAAATATTGGCATCGTGTTAATTATAAAAGAGTTAGAAAATTAATCGAATCATACGGATTCAAATCTATTAGAATTGAAGTAAGAAAAAATGATACAATATTTGCCATTGTGTTTGATCGTGAGTGATATAATGCAGAATAATAAACTTGATGTTATTGTTTTTGCTATAACAACGAGATGCAATTTAAAATGTTCATTCTGCAGTAGAAATGCCGGACAAAATAATTTACAGGATTTGCCACTTGAGACAATAAATAATGTTTTAATAGACATCATGGAACTCAAACCAAAAATCATTGGATTGACCGGAGGCGAGACGCTTCTTTATCCACATCTTTTTGAGTTGCTCAATGTTTTAACAAATTATGAATTAGACATAAGATTAAGCACAAATGCAACATTACTGACAGATCAAACAATAAAAAGTCTTATTGAACATAAAGTGAAACAAATAAACACAAGTTTGGATGGTCATAATTCAATTTTGCACGACTCTATAAGACGTGTGAATGGATCATTCAACAAAACAATAGAGGCTCTGAGAGGTCTGAAAGAAAATAATATGCCATTTTTTATCAAAACAACAGCAACAAAAACAAATTGTTCATATTTACCAGATATAATGGATTTAGCAATTAAATTAGGAGCTATGGGTTATGCTGTGAGTAGAACAATACCATTAGGCAGAGCTTCTTTGGACCCCCAAAAATATTTCTTAGATTGGAACGAATATAAAAAATCTTGTCAATTATGCATAAAGAAATCGGAAGAATATGGCGTCCCATTCTATATAGATGATCCTTTGAAGTCGCAAATAAATACTAACCTTATTGATTATGCAAAAAAGAAATATGGCAGCCTTGATAATGTATTTGGCGGGTGTATGGCAGGAATAAACATATTATACGTGCTCAGCAACGGAAATATAATTTCATGTCCTGCATTAGATTTACCAATAGGTAATGTGAACAAAGATTCTATAAAGACTTTGTGGCAAGAATCTGAGATACTTCTAAAATTAAGAGACAGAGAAAATCTGAAAGGAGCTTGTTCAGAATGTAAATATAAGTTTATTTGTGGTGGATGTCGTGCTATGGCATATTGCACAACAGGTGATTACCTAGAAGAAGATCCATTCTGTCCATTTGTAAATTTCAGAAATGTCAAGCTGGTTAAAGAAAACAGACATAACCTGTGCGAAACAGGCTGTTGACCACATTCAAGTTGGACGACGACTTACGCTTCAGATATATGGGTAGAAATCACAGAAACTGCTCAAATGGATGCCAATAATAGACTTAAAACCGGGTTGAAGAAGACTGTGAAATGGTTTGAGAATCATTGTCATGGCATCTACAAAGCCAAGCTTTTTCAATTTGAGGACACAATCAACAATTAGAAGAACAATGATATGTCAATAAGAAAAGCTGCTGGGAGGGATATAGAGCATATTCACAAACTCGATAAAGAGTCTGTAAAATACCATCAAAGACTTGACAAGGATTTCTATACTATATCACAGAAATGGTGGAAAATAAAAATTGCATCACAACTTGAAGCAATAAAAAATCCTGATAATTTAATTCTTGTAGCCGAGAAAAATGGAGAAATAATTGGATATGTCTGGGGTTACATAGAAAAGACTGCAAAATTAAAGATAGGTAAAATACAAGATTTAATTGTAACAAAAAAATATCGACGTAGATGTATTGCATTAGCACTTATAAAAGACATAATGGATTTTTTTAGAGAGAAAAAATGTATAATTTCTGAAACTGCAGTAAATATAGAAAACGAGCCTGCAATAAAGACCTATGAAAAAGCAGGATTTAAGAAAAATGAATATAAAATGCGTTTGAACCTATACAAGATGAAGAAATTCAAACCATTTGGATAGCTATTTAGTATCGGAAAAGAAAACAATATAACCATTCCATATAGATATATCTTATGGTCAACAAAAAATCTACTAATGAAATTTTTATTTATACAGATAAATTTAGTAACGACAGCAAAGGTTTTATCAGAATTGTTCTGGACAGCATACCATACTATAATGATATAGGATATGCTGGGTACAGAAGCAAAACATTACTAAAAAAATTTCTCCCATGGTTCATATTCGGCAAAGAACAAATTAAATGGAAAAATATAGAAGAATCTGAAATCAAAAAAATAATAGAAAAAACTCTTGAATTATGCAAACCGTTCATCAAAAATAATTATATAAGAATTTTTGTTTTTCCAACTGTCAACAGATTTGTGATTGAAAGAATGAACGGCGTTGGCGGTTTTTCTTTCTGGAAAAACACCATTATTCTTACAGTTTATCCTTCTTCTAATTGGAAAAGAACATTGAAAGAGACTGTGTGTCATGAAATGGCGCACGCGCTTTCTCTTAACTACGTAGAAAGAAAGACGCTTCTTGACGGTCTGGTTTTTGAAGGTGTCGCGGAACATTTTCGCGAGTATGTTGCCGGCGGGAAACGTGCACCATGGTCCGGAAGCCTGTCAAGAAAGCAAGCACTTGAAATATTTACAGATATAAAAGGTAAAATGAAGTCCACAAAATACAGTACATATAGTGATGTTTTCTACGGCGCTGGAAAATATCCGCTCTGGGCAGGCTATGCCATAGGCTATTATATTGTTGAAGACTACCTGAAGAAACAGGAAAAAGTAGACTGGATAAAAATTCTCAAAACAAGACCGGAATCTATAATGAAAAAGTCAGGAATTTGGCGATAATTTACGGAATTCTGTCATTTGCCGCATATGGAACTTTTCTTCCAAATTATGGAACTTTGGTACCAATAAGTTTAAATATTTTTGGAACTAATATTCCAAAATGGGTGCTATAAGAGACCATAAGCGCAGAATACAGGAACATCTGGAAGAAATAGAAGGCGCTATAGCTGTCGGCATAGAAAGAAAACCGGTCACGATAGGCCTTCATGCGTCCGCGTGCGCCGTAGAAATCCTTGAACTTTACCTTCACAAAGAAGGAAAAATTCCTATAGGGAAGATTATAAAGCATGACTGGTTCAAGAAGCCTTTGCCTGAGCAAAAAATTGAGCCTCTCATAGAAAGAAAATTAATGACAGATTTTCCTTTAAAGAAAGAAATTTACGATCTTATATACAAAATCGAAGAAAACAGTACAAATCTTGTATACGGCCGCCCGTCAAAGGAACAGATAGAAACAGTGATTAATTCGTTCAACAAGCTCAAGAACATGCTAACAGATAAAATAGGTGGTTTTGATGAGTGAACAAACAAAAAAAGCTGTCAGCTACGCATTGAATTTTCTTGCGTTTCTTTTTCTTGAAAGACAAATAGAAAATAAAATACTGTCAGTTTACTTGTTCGGTTCTGCAGTGAGGGGAGAACTCGAAAGGGAAAGCGATATAGATATATTTATTAATTGCAAAAAATATGACGAAGCTTTTGTTCTTAGGGCATCTGAAATTGCCAGAAAGAGATTCGCTGCATCAAAAGATTTTGACAAATGGAAGATGTTGGATTTTGTTTATCCTATTTCTGTAAAAGCCGGACCACTTGATGAATGGCAATTAAAGACAAGCATAAGGTCTGAAGGAATTGAACTGTATTCGAGATCAGTGCAACAACCCGACACAGAAAGAAACGTGATTTTTTCCCTTGAATTACCAAAGAACAAGAAATCTTATCTGAAGATAAAACGGGAGCTTTTCGGGAGAAAAGAGAAGAACTATAAGTCAGACGGGATTGTAGAAAGAAAAGGCGGAAAACAGATAAGTTCTAATATATTTATTGTGCCAAAATCCGAGCAGAATAATTTCATAAAGATTCTTCATGCGAACAAAATAAAATTCAGTATGATGGAAATCCTAATGCCTGTAAGATAAGCTTCATTCCTTATGCAGCAGATACTTTTTGACAGCAAGAGGCTCAGAGCTCGTGACAGTATTCGGCAGATTATAAAGAACAGTGATTGCGCGGATTTCGAAATCTGAGAAATCGCCATAACCAAGATAATCACTTATAAGATGAGTTGCAAACGGGCTGTGCGTGCCTGAGCACCACCACATATGACCGAGTTCATGAAGTGCGATTTTTTCATTGAAGCGAACAACTCCTGTTGAGTCTGTCCAAAGATATATGTCTGCGTTCAAAGGGTAAACACTAAAATAATCATTGTCATATTTAAAGTCAAAACGCCCGCTTGGCAGCGGAGAAGGGTAACCTATCTGCAACCTTGAATCTTGAATATTTGAAACTTCAACGAATTTGTTTTTTTCAAAATGTGAATTTGATTTTGCAATGGCATTTCTGGTTATTTGTCTTGCTGTTGCATTTGGATTGACAAAATTGTATTTTACGTTCTGAATATATTCAGTTCTGGCTGTTGTGTCCATGCATGTTTTCAACAGCAGATCCTGTGGTCTCCAATGGTATATTCTTGTGTAGTTAATATCACGAATATCTGCAGATTCATGCATGTATTTTATGTATTCAAGACCATCTTTGAGCTTGGATGTTTTGATCCATCTGTTTGCCCATGGCATAAAAACAGAGTCCTTGGCAGGGGGATACGTCTCAGTGAACACCTCGAACGTATACAGTGTGTCAACGAGCTGGCTGGCTGTCGTTGATGGCCATTCCCTGTAGCTGTACCAGCCTGGTTTTGAGGCTTCTACGACAAAGCTGTTTGTTGCAGAGCCGGCTGCGTCAAAACTGATTGAGTACCTGCCTGCTGCGTCGGTCATTGTGCTGTCTGCATTGTTTTTGTTTACATATTTCACCTTTACTTTCGCGTTCCCCACAGGGCCGTCGGCATAGGCGTCTTTTACAATTCCAGACACTGTTACAAGCCATTTGTCAGAATAAACTGTCGTATCCTTGTTTGTCGAGAATACGAACGGATCGGTTGTCCACGATTTTATCTTGGGGTCTGTTGAACCTGAGTTGTCGAAACGGAGCTGGTAGACTTTTGGAGTCCCTGTGCTTTTCTCCATAACGCCTCTGCTGGTCTCCTGGAAATGCGGGGACTCGGCTATCTTCGAGAAATTCGATCCGTATCCGGGCGACCCTTTCATGTAGACGAATTTTGCTGCTTTGGTTCCGAAGGATGTTTCTGCTGTGAAGAAATATATGCCGTCTGCCGCTTTTTCGCCCCTGTTACTTGTGCCATCCCATGAAATGCGGTAGACTCCGGGACCATGTCTTGTCTCGAAGTCTTTCACTTTGCTGCCTTTTATGTCGTAAATAGTGCATTTTACAGTGCTCTGGACAGAAGAAGAAGGCACTTCCACCTCCGCAGAGACAGAGCCTTTCGCGGGATTCGGATATAGGTTAGAAATATTGAAGTAATCCGGCAGTTTCTCTAATTTCTTGACGTCTGTGGGAAGGTTCCTGAAAACACCGGCGCCGTTTATATCCAGATTAAGGGAGTCCTTTTTCATGCTGTTTTCCATCAGGTATACTTTCCCGTATTTCACCGGCTGGTCTGTGCCACGGATCTTATTTGTGACTTTCAGGTCTTCTGCGTAAGAATTATTGATTGCAGCAAGAAGAGGAATTGATTCTATTGTCAGAACAGCGTACTGGAAGGGCTTTGACTTTGAAACAGAATCTATAGCGCTTTTAGTGAATTCCTTTGCGTATGATAGTACTTTTCCTGCGCCGTTATAGAAAGACATACGTACACGCCAGTAATAAATATGACTTCTGCGGTATAAAAAGGTAACTATTATTGTTACTTTTTAATAGTTACGTTTGTGGCTTGTATGTCCAATAGTAAGCTTTTTATAATGTAATACATATGTATTACATAGGTGATACAATGTCTGTGGAACTTGTGGTAAAAAAACTCGGAAATTCACTCGGTGTTATATTTCCAAGAGAATTTGTCAAAAAGAAAAGAATAAGACTAAAGGAAAAGGTATTCGTGGAGGTCGTAAAAGAAGCCGATATAACCAGCGTATTTGATACATTGAAGACCGATATGTCTGGGCAAAAGTTCAAGAACATGGTGAGAGACGGATGGAAATAGAAACTCTGTTTTTCGATACATACGCCTTTTTCGAGATTATAAAAGGCAACCAAAACTACAGAAGATTCTCAAAGGATATTGCCATAATGACGACAAAGCTCAATTTAATGGATCTGTACTACGGCATTCTTATCACGAAAGGAGAACAAGATGCCGATAAGTATTACGACAAACTAACAAAGTTTGCTGTCGACATAGATAATGATATTATCAAGGAAGCCATGAAGTTCAGGGCAAAAAACAAAGACAGAAACCTCTCCTACGCGGATTGTATAGGATATATAATTGCACTCAAAAATAACATAAAATTTCTTACAGGAGACGAGCAGTTCAAGGATTTACAAGACGCAGAGTTCGTGAAATAAAAAATGGCACGATTCTTATAGGAAAATAGCGTTGCATAATTGGACTAAACAAAAACTGGTATATAAAATACCAAAAAAGTGGTAAAGTATTTAAGCTTTCAAATGTAATATACCAGTAAAATGGTATAATATGGTTTCAATAGAAATGCTAATTAAAGAGGGAAAAATAAGCAGAATAAGGGAGCTGGAGATTGACCGCTACACAAATTTCTTTGAAAACTCGTCCAAAGACGACCTTGAACACTGCAAAGCAACAATAAACACGTTTCCGCGATGGAGCATTATTTCAGGCTATTATTCCATGCATGACATAACAAAACTTCTGATCGCAAAGAAATTCAGGCTCAAGATCGAGCTGGAGGTTCATGCAACTACAATAAAGGTTTTGAGGGAACTGATAAAAGACAGAGAAATAACACGGCTTATTGAGAAAGGCTACAAGGAATTTATTTTCCTGGCAAATGACCTTGCAGAAGCAAAAAAACAGCGCACAAAGGCTCAGTACTATACAGGTACCGCATTCATGAAAGAACGCTTCCAGAAAATGTCAGAAGAGTTTCTTTTTGAAACTGTTAATCCTTACATGAAACGTATCAGAAAAATTCTTGGTGATACAAAATGATCAGCCAGATATTTAATAGATGGTCATTCAAGGTGCTTGCACTTTTTGCACTATCGCCCGGTTCACGGTTCAGGAGAAAAGAAATAAAGGAGAAGACAAAAATACATAACGTAACTCTTGACAACACACTCTCGAGACTTGTCAGTTCCGACGTTATAAAAAAAGAGAAAGGTTTTTATTTCGTCAATTTTGAGAATCCATACACAGAGCAGATTATAAGTATTACATCGTTCCATTACAAGCAGCTGAAAAACCTGCCGCTCGATGTTTATCTTCTGCTGACTGATATGATTGATGAAATGTCAACTGCTAAGGGTATAGAGGTGTGGCTTTTTGGTTCGTATTCAAAAATGGTGTATAGTGATAAGTCTGATATTGACATTGCACTGCTTGTGCCCCAGGATTTTAACAAGAAGCACATCAAAAAGATAATTGAAAACCTGGAAAAACACTACGGCAAAATGATAGAAGAGCATTTTTTTGACGTCAATTCATTCTATAAAAACAAAAAAGATCCGCTTGTGAAAGATATACTAAAAAATGGAATAAAACTTATATGAACATTAAACAAAAATAGGGCCTATTAGATTGAAAAGCAGAATAATGAGCATTATGATGCTGACGGCTCTGACGATGTTCTTGCCGTGTTTCGTGAATTTGCCTACGATCTCCTCGAACAGCAAACCGCCGTCCAATGGTTTTATTGGCAGCATGTTCACGATGCCTATGCCTAGAGAGAAAATATATATCCACATCAGCAGCGTTGATACCATTACGTAGCTATACAGCGATTCTCCATTGTAGCTGACTGATTGCGCCATCACAGCAACGCCCAAATATGCCCCGCTACTTTCGGGGTGATTTTCCAGCATGACGGTGTAATTATGGGCTATATTGTTGGTCACAGCAGCCGGCCGCGGTATCAGGAAGTCTATGGAAAACCGGAACTGCGACACAACGGCGTTGCCCTCCAAAGTACTAACCATGACTGTATCGCCTGGGCTGAAGTTTGAAAGCACGGATTTCAGTTCCATTTCATTGCTTATTTTGTAGTTTTCTATCTGAGTTATTGTCCCGTTTATGCCGGCATTCCACGCAGGCGTGTTGTTGATTGCATTTACATAAACACCTGAGTTGGTGAATGATACAGAAAAGAAGGATGCCATTATTACAAGGACTATCAGCGCTGTTGCTATGTTCGCGAAGCTGCCTGCTGCGTATACTTTCAGTTTTGTGGAACGCTTTGATTTCTTCAGCTGTTTTTCATCCGGTTCGACAAACGCGCCTGGGATGACAACAAGCAGGATCCAGCCTACGGACTTTATCTTCACCTTGTCAATCCGGCACATTATACCGTGCATAAATTCGTGGGGTATTATGACGATCGCCACGCCGATGACCCATATCCACCAAGGCACGACAAATACGCCAGGCATTGATGTTGGTACAGATACAGGGCCTGGTAATAGCAGACGAACGCCGCCTTCTTTTGCGCCTGCTGCTACGGATGCAGCCTGGCTTATCAGGAATAATGATCCAAATACAAGCACGGGAATCGCGACTATAACGCCGACAACACCGACAATTTTCCAGAAACCCCTATGATTGCGTGCTGTTTTATCTATGAAATTCCTGCCTTTCTTAGTTCTGCGCATAAAGACTATCTTGTCGAAATCCACTTTTCTGCGGTCCCTGTATATCAGCAGGCCAAGCACGAGTATGAACAGAAGGAATGTCGCAAGGTCTATGCTGATAAAATTATACGAATAAGAGCCGATAATAGCAATGAACAATAAAATGAATACAGCAAATTCTTTCATCAAATCAACTACAATAATAACCAATAGTTATATGTGCATAAGATGTTTTTTAAGATACTGTCAACTTAAGAATGATTAACTGTTGTTAATCATTCAGAAACAGCTATTGTCGATAGACAATAGCTGGTAAGTTGACAGTATTGTTCTTTAATCTTTGCGCACAACATTATTAAACATTGTGATTTTTGTGGGCGAAAAAATAATAGTTGTAGAGAAGAATGAGACAATAAATATCATAGCTGTAGGCAATATAAGGAATGCCAGAGGTATAGTGAAGAACATTCGTTCGTCAAGTATAAGAGATGAAAATGATCGCTTTGACTGAAAGTGGTTTAATGTTCCCAAATATATGAAAAACACAATTTTCATAGAATAAGCAATAAAATTTGTTTAACTTTACAGGAATATAAAAATATGAAAAATGCAAGGTTAATATCATCAGTGATTGTATGGAAAAAAATATAGAACATTATACGTGGATAGACGGGATTGTGAACGAACTGAAGGCAAGAAATGCAAAGAAACACGTCATACACGGCATGTGGACGCCTTCCGGGTACTTCCACATAGGCAACGCCCGTTCTGAATTGATGACGCCTATGCTCGTTTTTTCAACTGCGAAAGAAGCAGGACTTTCAGCTGATTTCAACTTCTTTGTCGATGATTTTGACGATTTGGACAAGATACCAGGCGGTATCGACGTAAACAAGGAAGAATTTTCCGAATATCTGGGAAAGCCCTTGTACGAGGTTCCGTCGCCTGTTGCTGGCTATAAATCATGGTCTGACTATTTTGCCCATGACATAAAGGACGTTGCAGAGAAATTCGGGACACGGCCTGACTGGCATTCCTCTTACGAATCTTACAGGAAAGGCCTATACGATGATGCAATAAGGATAGTCCTTGACAACTCAAAAACAGCAAGGAATATAATGGTCAGGGTCGCGAAAGCGCAGAAGCCCGACGACTGGATACCTATAATGGTCGTCTGCGAAAACTGCGGACGTTCTGCAACAACAACTGCAATAGAATGGACAGGCGACGTTGTAAAGTACAAGTGCTTCCAGGACAGGGAATACGCGAAATCGTGCGGACACTGCGGCGAGGTCAAGCCGGAAAAGGGGCGCGTGAAATTGCCGTGGAGGCTGCACTGGCCTGCGACGTGGTTTGCATTCGGCACGACTTTCGAGTCAGCAGGAAAGGACCACTTTGCATCCGGCGGATCAGTGGAAACTGGCCACGCTTTCATGAGGGAAATATTCAAGACAGAACCTCCGTACCAGGTAGGAGTGGAGTTTGTGCAGATAGACGGAAAGAAAATATCCGGGTCTGTCGGGAATGTTATATCGCTTCCGGACTGGCTGGAGTTTGCAGAGCCTGAAATAATGAGATTCCTCTATGTTTCTTATCAGCCCTCGACAGCAATAGAGTTCAGCCTGCAGTCGAACAAGTTCTTTTTGCTTACAGACAGATACGACGAGGCTGAAAGATGCTATTACGGCTCACAGTCGCTGACAGAGAAAAGAACAGAACAGCTGAAGAGGCAGTACGAGCTCGCGCAGATCAGGCAGCCAGGTAAGCAGCCTGTCCAGTTTTCGTATTCAACAGCCGCGATGATTGTGCAAGCCGTGCCAAACAAGTCTATCTCTAACATAGAAAAGATACTGAAGACAATGGGCGTAACAAAGGAGCTAACAGAATACGACAGGAAAAGAATTTCCCTGCGCATAGAACTCATGGAAAAATGGCTCAGTAAGTATGCTCCTGAAGAAATAAAGATAAAAATAAATCAGACAGCTCCTGTTCCAGTGGTTTCAGCACTTTCCGAAGACGAAAAAAGCGCTGTCGGAGATGTAAAAAAGGCACTGGAAAAGAATATATCAGAATCAGAACTGCAGTCAGAGATATACGAGATAGCCAGGTCGCATAACGTCGAGCCTAAGAAATTCTTCCAGATACTGTACAGGATTCTCATAACAAAGGATTACGGCCCTAAGCTCGGGCCTTTCATGATAGCGCTGGGAAAAGACCGTGTCAAGAGTGTTTTGAATAGCGTAGAATGAACAGCAATGAAAGATAGTATTAAACTTCATTTCATACAATAAAGTGAATATTATGAAAAAAGAAAAAATAAGCGGGTTGACTGCTGTATACAGAAAAGTAAAAGAAGGGTATATAGCTTACGTAGAGGAAATACCAGGCGTAAATACGCAGGGCACGAACCTCAAAGAGGCCAAAGAAAATCTCATCGATGCATTGAGGCTTGTGCTTGAAGTGAACAAAGAAATGACGGAAAAAGAACTGCTCGGATACGATTTTGTGAAGGAAAAAATTTCGATTGATCTATAATAAAGCGCAGAAAACTTGTTGACTATCTTACTTCTAATAGATGCATTATGATTAGAGAAGGAAACAAACATACGATATTCTTTAGCCCTGTTTTGAAAAGAACTTCTTCTGTTACAAGACATACAGAAATAAACGGCTTTCTTGCCAGAAAAATATGCAAAGATCTCGGAATAAAAGAGCTGTAAATGACAGCAGAAATAATACACTTCTTGGCTCTGTAAAGTTAGAAGATACGAAATTTGCCGTACGTATGCCTATTTCTGGTCTGCCAAGGCTTTCAATATTCTTATATCTTCCTTCATGGATTTTTTCATCATCTCACGAAATATGTTACTGCTCATTTTTCTTCAACACACGATCTTTCATACATATGAGTATTTCCTAATAAAAAACTATACATTCTTGTTGAGCTCTTTCCACGCGACTTCCAACGCTTTTTTCTGGTCAGGGAACGTAAGCTTATTCATTGCTTCTTCATACGGAAGCCACATGAATTCACTGTGTTCTATTGACAATTTGATTTCAGGACTGAAGGCACGGACCAGGAACACGGACTGAACTGTTCCAGTGTGCTTGTATTTGTCCCTGTATTTTATCGGGTAATCGTATTTTATCTCGAACGGTATTTTCGAGAGAACCCTTATGTTTTCCAGCCCGGTCTCTTCTGATATTTCCCGTTTCAGTGCGACTTCTTCCAGATCTTTGTCTTTTCTTTCAACGCCACCTTTAGGGAATTCCCATCCATCCCAGCCTAATTTTCTGTGGAGCAAAAGAAACTTGACAATGTCATGCTTCAGGAATATTATGCCGACAACGGCTTTTCTCACGGACATAAAAACTACCTAGTACGACGAAAATATGGCTGCTGTTCCTGTTTTTAGGCAGATACGCAGCAGTCTTTTCAACTTACTTACTAAATTGGCCGAAAAAGGCATTAAAAGATTGGGTTTTTACTATAAGACAGATTAATATGGGAAAAGTCAAAAAAACAGATGATTACGGAAAAGCTTCTGTTGTTTGTATTCGAGGGGACAAATGTCCTGAAATATTTTCTGATGCACATTACAAAATAGGCGGGCTTTCGACAAAGGAACAAATTGAGGCTGCCGCTGCGCAAGACATATCATACGAAATAAAAGAAATAAAACATGGAAATGAAAAAGGGTATAAAAATGAACGAATTTGATACCGGCCATATAGAAGTCGTATGCGGACCTATGTTTTCCGGAAAATCTGAAGAGCTGATGAGAAGGCTCAGACGCGTACAGATATCAGGAAAGAACTTCATACTCTTCAAGCCGTCGATCGACACACGATATAGCACAGAACACGTTGTTTCGCACGACCTCAGAAAGTTAGAGGCAAAGACGATAGGCGTTAACAAAGAGTCATTGATAGAACTGGAAAAGTTCATAGACGACACAGAGCCGTTCATTGAAGTGATTGCGTTCGACGAGGCGAATTTCCTTGACCCTTACATAATAAATCTTGTGCAGAAATGGAGGTCGCAGGGCAGGAGGGTCGTAGCAGCCGGGCTTGACCTGACGTTCAGGGACGAGCCTTTCGGTCCGATGCCGCAGCTACTTGCAATAGCAGACTACGTGGACAAGCTGAAGGCCATATGCATGAAGTGCAAGAACCATTCCGGCACCGTGACGCAGAGAATAGTCAACGGTTTACCGGCAAAGTACAGCGACCCCACCATACTCGTGGGCGCGGCAGAAACATACGAGGTCCGCTGCAGGAAATGCCACGAACTGACGAGAGAATAAAGTATGTAAGATCAGTCAGGAGCACCATTAAAGAATGCACAATATCATTCTGTTGTTGCCTTACTAAGAAGCAGTCTTAATACATGCCTACTATTTTTCTTCTTCAATTTCTTGTGTATTTATTTCATCCTTGCCGCATGTGCATTCTTTCTCGGGCTTGTTGCACCATTCACAGACAGAAACAAGGCTGGAACTGCATTTCGAGCACAGTGCCTGCTCGCCATCGTCCACGAGGAAAGTATCACCGCACTTCTTGCACACGTATAGGTCGGACATAAAAGTCACCACGAATTCTTTACAAATGCGAGAGGTCGGATTTGAACCGACGAACGGACTAACCGACAAGGTTTCCTATAAAGCTGGTCTATTCTGAGCTTCGCATCCTAAGCATCGCATCAATTGATCTTGCGCCTTTGACCATGCTTGGCTACCCTCGCTTTCCTTGTAACAAAGTTTTTCGCTGCAGTGCTTATAAAGTCTTCCCTGTGTCCTAACATAACTTCTTTTTATTCTTTTATCCCTATAAGTTGACATATGGAAAAAATCAAACAAGTAATATGCAGGT
>JACPVU010000035.1 GCA_016191585.1 archaeon | reverse complement strand
GTAGTTCTGTTGAAATCCTCTATTTTTTTCTGTGTCATTGCGAGGAGCGTTGTTTGCGACGTCCTGACTTCCTATGAATGATTTATACTTCACAGGCTGACAAATTGTGATTTTGCAAAGGTTTGAAATTCGAGAGTCAGTAACGAATCAAGTTGTTGTTTGTAGGTGGAATGCGTTTTTTTCAAGCAATCAATAATGGCGTTGCTGAAGCTTTTAAATTCGCCATAGTATCGGGAATAAAGGCACTGCTTTTTGACGAATTTCCAGAGCCGTTCAATCAAATTCAGATTGGGCGAATAAGGAGGCAGAAAAAGCAGTTCGATGTTCAGTTGGGCCGCAAGCGCTTGGACAAGTTTTGCTCTTTGATAGCGCGCATTATCCAGGACCAAGGTGACCGGGGTCTTAAGGTTGAGACGGGCGATCTTCAAGAGAAGATCGCAGACACTTTGGCTGTTGATGTAAGCGTCATTGATGACGGTCATCAGTTCGTGAGTCACGGCATTTAAGGCTCCCAGGACATTGAGGCGTTGTCGGCCCGAGGGAGCTTTCAAAAACAGTCGCACCGTGCTCCAGAGATAGCCTAAGAAAGGCGCCAAAACAAAGTGAGCAGCATCCACAAAAAAGACCGTCCTTTTTCCGGCTTTGGCTTCTTCAAGCCGGGGTTCCAAGAGTTTTTTTTTAAAAGCCTCTTGTTTTTCGGGATCGGCTTTGGAAGGCACCATGCCGACCTTGCGGCGCTTCAAGCCGAGTTTGTTGAAAAATTTCGTGATGGATTTTTCGGAGCGCTTGAGTCCGGTTATTTTTTCAATTCGGTCCATGGCTTCTTTAATCGTGGCCGGAGGATGCGCTTTAAAATAATCCTCCAAAGTTTGTTGATGTTTTACCAGTTCACTGGTGGGTTGATAAAAAGAAATTTCTTTGAGCTTTTCGATTCCTCCTGCCTGGTAGTCTTTCAGGTAGCGGGTAATCATATTCGGCGTCAACCCCGTTAATTGGGCGATGCGTTGATGACTTTCGCCTTGGGTCTTGAGCCACAACGCTTCCATTTTCCTTTGCACACGGGGGTGAGGATGATGAAAACGCTCATAATGAAACACCTTTTTTTCTTCTTCAGTAAATTGAAGGTCAATCATAGCCACCTCACTTTCTGAAGAAGGTATCGAAAACTTCGTTCTGAACCTTGAGGTCATAAAATCATATTCTGTGAGTCAGTTGAGTATAAAATAGCGCATAATACGCGCGAGTTGCGACGAACTC
>JACPVU010000007.1 GCA_016191585.1 archaeon | reverse complement strand
GGATGAAGGAAACAATAGGCGACATAGACATCCTCGCCACAACAAAAAATTCATCTGCTGCAATAGATCATTTCGTGAAAATGCCTGGAGTTTCGGGTGTGATAGCAAAGGGACCGACAAAAGCCAGTGTCCGCTTCAATAATGTGCAGGTCGACCTGAGGGTCTTGAAAGATAATGAATACGGATCTGCGCTCCTTTATTTCACCGGCTCAAAAGACCATAATGTTGAACTGAGAAAAGTGGCGATAGCCAGGGGTTTGAAGCTTTCCGAATACGGTCTGTTCAAGTCAGGAAAATTTATTGCAGGCCGCACAGAAGAAGAAATTTACAAGACATTGGGGCTTCAGTACATAGAGCCCGAGATGCGCGAAGGCCATGGGGAAATAAATCTCGCGAAGAAGAAACAGCTTCCAAATCTTATTAACTGCAGCGATATTCTCGGCGACCTGCAGATGCACACCAACTGGAGCGACGGGCTGAATACTGTAAAAGAAATGGCTGCTGCAGCTAAACGTCTAGGATACGAATACATTTGCATAACAGACCATCTAGGCAAATTAAAGATAGCCAATGCCATGGACGAAAAATTAGTCGACAGGCAGAAAAAAGAGATAGAAAAAGCCCAGGAATTATCAGGAATAAAAATTCTTCATGGCGCAGAGATTGATATACGCGCTGATGGAAAGTTTGACATACAAAATGAAACATTGAAAAAGTTTGATATAGTTCTTGCGGCGCTGCACTCTGCACTGAAAGGAATTGTAGAAAAGAATACAGAACGATTAATGAAAGCGATGGAAAATCCTCACGTCGACATAATAGCGCACCCATCCGGCAGATTAATCGGAAAGAGGGAAGGTGCTGACTTAGACATACAAAAGATTGCAAATAAAGCAGTTGAAACAAATACATTGTTGGAGATAAATGCACAGCCAAACCGTCTCGACCTTAATGATATAAATGCAAAGACCGCTGTGGAAAACGGCTGCAGGCTTACAATAAGCACAGACGCTCATTCTACGGAGCAGCTGCAATCCATGAAGTATGGTATTGCAGTAGCCCGCAGGGCATGGTGCACAAAGAAAGATATTCTAAATACGCTGCCTTACAAGAAATTCATTAAGGAGTTTGATATAAGCAGGTAATGAAATGAAAATACGTTTTCTCCAGTGGAACATATTGTACACGGAAAAGATAGAAAACGTAATGAAATTTGTAAGAAAAGTAAATCCAGACATAATGTGCATCCAAGAAGCTACAGTAAATGGAAAATGGAATAGTTATACTGATACAGCAAAATGGCTTTCCAGAAAGTTAGAATATTACTATTTCTTTCTGCCGACAAGCAAATTTCCAGAGGGCAACCTGACTGGGAATGCAATATTAAGCCGCTACCCTATCCAAATAAAGAAACATATAAAAATAAAGAAGAGGTGATTGGCCCACACATAGGCCGCGCATACATCGAAGCGACTATTAACATAAATGGCTTGAAAATGACTGTAGGTACTGTTCACATGTCATTTGTACCGTACTTCGCTACAACACTAAAAAAGAAGAAAGAATTTGAACTGCTCTATAAAATACTGCGAAATAAAAACACTAGGTTTATTTTTTCAGGCGACTTGAATGCTCGCCCAAATTCTTATATAGTAAAAGTATTGAAGAGGAATTTCAGACACTGTGGACCATCGCTGAAACAGCCGACGTGGACAACAAAACCCTTTGATTACATGGGTTTCAAAGAAAACAAGCTTCGATGGCGAATAGATTATGTTTTTGCAACTAGTGATATGAGAGTTTTATCATCGAAAATAATCAAAACAAAATACAGTGATCATCTTCCAATACTTGTTGAATTTGAGATATAGTATCAAGCCTTTCTGCACCTGATTGTTTTTCCTTCTACGTGGAACTTTACCGGCAAGAATTTCTCGATGACAAATATGTTTGTTCTTGTATGATTTGTAATTTTGCCAACCTTAATACAACTTTCGCCATTCTCAGCAGCGAGTGCCATGAACGGAAGCAGCTGGTCTTCTGCATATTCATCAACTGCGCCGTCATTCTTTATCTGTTCAAGGAGATTGTTGGCAGCTTCCTCGCCTACGTACTCGGCTGATTTTTTCATTTCCCCGAGTCCGTCGGCGCCAAATATCGTGGAATCTGTTTTTGCAAACATTTCTATTCCTGAACCTGGATTCGACGTGTTGTAATATTCGACGTCTATGGCAGCTTTCATCCCGAGGTTTTTCTCTATTATTTCTCTCGCCCTTCTTGCCTGTCTTTCTGCCACTTTTTTGTCTTCCAATTGTGTGGACGCATGAGAGATGCCATATATCCCTGTTATCGCGCCAGTTCTATCGATATTTATCGGACTGATTACAGAAGGCTGTATTACCGTCTCTGTGATTGCTCCTCCTTTCGGGTAATAGCCGTACTTGTCTATCTTTATCGAGCACCTGTAATTCATTTTTTCCAGATGATTTAGAAGAACTTCCCTCATGAAATGCACAGGCGGAGCCCACTTGCCGTTTGTCGCGCCACCGTTTATTTTCACAAAAATATTATCTTTGATGTGGGAAGCAGCTATCAATACAGGTTGCAGAACAAGCCCGACAGATCCGGCCGTAGATATAGAAACGTCCACCCCCCCAAACCGCATCTTTCCTGGATTGAAATCAATCTCTGTTGAATTCAGTTTGTTGCCGTGAACTTCGGCGTTACACAAATTTTTTATTACATCAACAGCCGCCAGATGCTGTGTCTGCAGTCCAGGATTCGGCCGGTTTTTCCTTATATTTTTTATTTTGCACTGTTTCCCTGTAACGGCGGAAAGTGCAACAGCCGTCCTTATTACTTGCCCGCCGCCTTCGCCGACAGATCCGTCTATCTCTATCATACTTTAACAACTTCTCCGTTCTTCGGGGCAAACGCTTCTATGCCAAAGTGTTCCTCTAATTCAGCTGCAAACTTCTTGCAGTTGTCACCGTGCACGCAGATTATTTGTTTTGGGTTCGTTCTTTTTACTATTTCAAACAACCCGCGCCTGTCAGTATGCGCGCTCAATTCAAACTGGTGCAGGTCACAGTGGACATTGAATTCTTCTTCAGCGTTCTTGAATATCTTTGTCTGTATCAGGTTCCTGCCAGGCGTATCTTCTATCAGAAATCCGCAGAATATTACTTTCGATTCTTTTCGTTCTTTTATGTCGCGTAGGTAGCTGACAGCAGGACCGCCGCCCAGCATGCCAGCAGATGAAATCAATATTGACCGTAAGTGCTTTCCATTATCAGCGTGTCAACGTTCTGAGGCAATTGACAGCGTTTCAGGAGATGGCTGTCAGTTGTTTGTACGTCAGACGTATAGAAAATCTTTTTGTCGCCTTCTGCAAGAACTCCGCTGCTCCCAGGTAT
Source organism: archaeon (assembly GCA_016191585.1). Taxonomy (GTDB): domain Archaea; phylum Aenigmatarchaeota; class Aenigmatarchaeia; order GW2011-AR5; family GW2011-AR5; genus JACPVU01. The sequence goes on along the minus strand of JACPVU010000007.1, from coordinate 2,777 downwards.
GTGACCTGAGTTCCAGAGGCTGAATTTGTAGTCTCCTATCTTGAAGCGTTCATGATAACTGACAAGGTTTGTCATTTTTATTGTTTTCTTCAGGTCCTTCTCCGAGAAAGGTGTTCCGTATCCCTCTATCCGTCCTATCTTCATCGAATCCTTTATCAGCATCACTCCGAGCTCGAGAGTTATATCGTTCATGAATATGTGCGTCTTTGATTTTTTTTCCAGTGTCGGTGCGGCCCCTATATGATCCAGATGCGCGTGAGTCATTATCGCAGCGTGGACTTTTTCGTGGTGTGGATACTTCGGCGGCGCTGGCTCTATCTTCACCCCGCAGTCTAGCATGACATCTTTCTTGTCCTCCAGCACTATCGAGCTTCTGCCTACCTCTTGTCCTGAGCCCAGAATTTTTATCTTCATTTCTGTCACTTAATCGTTGATAATACAAATTTATTTGTATTCTAATCATATTTATGCTATAATTAAGTAAGTATTATCGTGAACCTTATGAGTATTGACAACAGAATTAGCATGATTGAGAGTATTGGAGAAGAAATAGTCACTCGTGAAGAACTTAAGGACCTGTTTGAAAGAAAAACTCATCCTGTTGCATATGACGGATTTGAACCCAGTGGGCAAATGCATATAGCCCAAGGTATAATGAGATCCATAAACACAAATAAAATGGTCAAAGCTGGTGTGGATTTTAAGTTTTGGGTAGCCGATTGGTTTGCTTGGATGAATAATAAAATGGATGGGGACCTTGAAAAGATAAAAAAAGTGGGCGAATACCAGATAGAAGTCTGGAAAGCGTGTGGTATGGATGTAAAGAATGTAAAATTTCTTTGGGCAAGTAAAGAGATTGCTAACAATAAAGAATACTGGAAAAGAACTATTAACATTGCAAGAAACAATACAGTTCAACGTATTATACGATGCTCCCAGATAATGGGTAGAAACGAGAAAGATACTTTGACCGCTGCACAGATATTTTATCCGTGCATGCAGGCATCCGATATTTTTCATCTTGAGGCTGATATCACGAACTTGGGGATGGATCAACGGAAGGTTAACATACTTGCACGAGAAATAGGACCGAAATTGGGTTTATGGAAACCTATTGTAGTAAGCAATCACATGCTTATGGGTCTTTTAGAACCAAAGACCACAAATGACCCTAAGAATTATATATTATCTTCTATAGATTATGAGGAATTAGATAATGGCGGTAAAATACGTATAAAATCGATACCGCCTAGAGAAAGCATCGAAGTCAGGGGAAAATCTAATATATTTATAACATTTTCTGATATGTTTGGTAGCTCCAGAAAACCTATTCCTGTTGTTTTAGAATATATTAAACCAGACCACACAAAACAGGAAATTAATATAACAGAAAGTGAATGGAAAATGTGTGATGATATTGGTATAAGAGTTATCAGTGTGAATTTGGACGAAATAAAATTGAAAGCTGATATAGCTACAAAAAAAACAGATTTAGAAAGGACAATTGCAATGAAGATGAGCAAAAGTATACCAGAATCGGCAATATTCATGACAGACAGTAAAGAAGAAGTAAGAAGAAAAATATCTAAAGCTTATTGCCCGGAGAAGCAGGTTCACGAAAATCCTATAATTGAATATATGAAATATATAATTTTTGAGTCAGAAAAATTCAAAGAAATTCAAATAGATAGGCCATCAAAATTTGGCGGTACTGTTACTTATGTCAAATTTGATGAAATGGCAAAAGACTTTTCTGACGGTGCATTGCATCCCATCGATCTTAAAAATGCAACAACTGAACACATAAATAAACTTCTCGATCCGGTAAGAAAGCATTTCTCAAAAGGAAAGGCAAAGAAACTGGCAGAATTCGTGAAGTCACAACAAGTAACAAGATAATTCAGTTTCTCACAATTTGTGTCATGTTAAAATCTATTGGTACACCGTCAGAAAAGTCCATTATTTCTGGTTTTGGGTAATTATTCTTAATTAAATATTCTCCGCTAAGAAAGAAGTCCCAGAATTCCTGTTTCCATACATTTTTTGAAGCAAAATTCTCACTCCATTTTGGTATAAATGGTTTGTAAAATCCGTTTGACATAGGGAACCGTTTTTCAAGTTTCTTAATCATGTTGTTCATGTTTCTTTTTCTGGTTTCATGCCTAATTTCTTTTTGAATTTCTAGATGGTGCCTATTTTCACCATATTCTTTTGATGAAATTCTTTTTGTTATTTGTATTAGTTTATGGACTTTATCCGGTCGTATACTATTTTCTGCTGACCGTAACATGAATTCAATTTGATTTGCTATATCTTCAACTGAATATTTATTAGATATGGACTTTAGTGAACTTGGGGCAAACCTTATTTCTCGCAACTGTTCTGTACTATTTTGTTTGAATGCAATAAGTTTTTCATTTATATCTAGGCTTGCTGTAGGAACCAGTGGAAAAGATTTAATAAAATCATATCTAACAGACGGGTCAAGCGAGAGTGTTATATAAATTCCATGATTATTTGAAATATTATAAGACCCATCGCCATCCATTATCCCCTGAAAAAGAGCTTCTTTATTAATCATTCTTTTCACTAAATTTCTAGGTAGATATTTTGAATAACTAGATGTGTTGGTGTTCTTCCTTGCAGTTATGATTTTTTCCTGCTCCAAAAATCTCGCAAAAACCGGGGAAAAACTGGATATGTTAGTCCTGAAAGCCCATGTATTTTTAATTTTAGATCCTTCAATATACGTCAAACTTCTATTTTTCTTATGTTTG
>JACPVU010000006.1 GCA_016191585.1 archaeon | reverse complement strand
TTCGAAAATTGGGCAAAACAAAAGAGTTCATGGATGAAGTAGACAAGCTGACAAGAGAAGGATATCGATTGGTCCATCAGGAAGTAATACGAAACATTCCCCTTGGTGGAGGGTTTAGTTTTCCACTTGGGAGTTTTTACTTTTTCCAACACATAAAATACATTACATAGTCTTGAAAAAAGAAAAAAAGCTGACATAAGCTAGACATAGAATCAACAAGAAATGTTAAATAATTTGTACTTTAATGTACGGTAAGGATACCATGCCAAAAGAAGGTTTCAAATCAATTACTGTTTCAGACACAGTATACGACAAGTACCACGAAATTTACCTAAAAAACAAACAAGAACTCACCATGAAGGGAGTCAACAGTTTTGCAGGCTATATCACATACATGCTAGAGCAGACAATGCAAAAGGACAAGACCTTTGCAAAATATGCCCCAAAGCTAGAAAAGGTTTCAATTGATGATGACCGAGTTATTGTAAAAGACAATATCAAAAACAGAATAGCTGAAGTGGCAATTCAGCGAGGCGAGCTTTATTGCCAGTTGTGCGAAGAAAAAAACTGCTTCCATGTTGGTTTTGTATTTTCACTTCCTGATGTTTACGAGATTTTAAACTCTAAAGGAATCAGACATCCAAAGTAAGTGGAGGAGGTGGGATTTGAACCCACGAACCCCTAAGAGACGAGATCACCCATTTTTTAAGATCTTAAGTCTCGCGTATCCAAAAGCGTTTGGCTTCCTTTGGCCAGGCTTGACTACCCCTCCACAAAACTAGCTAATTTTTGCGCGAAATTTAACAGTTTAGTGTTTTTGCTGTTTCATAATCAAAATTATAAAGACCACAAGTAGAGCCAACTTTGTGCTTCGATAGCTCAGCCTGGCAGAGCGTTACCTTGGTAAGGTAAAGGTCGCGGGTCCAAATCCCGCTCGAAGCTTAATAGTTTTTTATCAAAAGTTCGGTGTGGCCTGTTCTCTTTTTAGAGTTCGAGTTTATGGCGCGGTTTGCAGATACTTCTACAACTTTCCATTTAGATGAAAATAGTTTTCTTACCTCTTTTGTGTTAGAGTTTGATAAGAGTACCTTGCAGTCTTTTTTGTCTAGTTTTTGACAAACATTTGCAAGTCTTTTCAGATCGTCGTATGTAAACTCGCACTTTGTATAGCTTGTAAAGTTGGCAGTCTTGCTGACTGGCTGGTATGGCGGATCAAAATACACAAAGTCGTCTTTTTTTGCCTCATCTAGAATAGCTTCAAAGTCCTGACACTTTATTGCGATGTTTTTTGACTGCAAGATTTTAGAAACTGATATGAGATTTTCCTTGTTTACTATACTTGGATTTGTATATCTTCCAAGTGGAACGTTGAACTGGCCCTTGCTGTTTACCCTGTACAGCCCATTAAAGCACGTTTTATTCAAAAACAAAAGCCTTGATACTTTTTCTATTTGGTTTTTTGGAGCCGACTCTCTTACAGAATAATAGTATTCTATTTTGTCTGCAGAATATTTGCCAGAGTGTAGCTCAAGTGATTCTACTAGCTGCTCTACTTTGTTGCGTATTGTAATGTATGCTAGGATGAGATCAGAGTTTAGATCCGAGATATTGCATTTTAGATTTGGGTTTTGATTTAAGAGATGAAATAGTAAGGCACCACCACCAAGAAACGGCTCAAAGTAGGTGCTAAATTTTTTTGGCAGATGTCCTTCTAAGGATGTGATAAGCTGCCTTTTTCCCCCGGCCCACTTTACAAAAGGTTTTGGCGATGTTGCAAATATCTGGCTGTATTGCTGCTTCAATAATGGATAGTGTCAATTTTGGCTTCTAGTCAATGGGAGAAAAAAAGATCACAACCTGTGCAATATTTTTTAATCAAAAACCAAGTGCGGAAAATCTAGAGCAAATTGAGATTAAAATAAAGTAAAAGAGGTTGTTGGGTTTAGTCCCACTTTGACCATGCGGCCATCCATCTATACGTCCACGTTGTCAGTTTACAACCAAGAGCTGTAAACGTTACTGACAAAACAGCACCAGCACCTGCGCCAAGCGCTACTGGACTGTTATAGAACTTGCCTACTTGGGGTTCTATTGGTGTCATGTATGGAGGCAGTGTTGGTCTTGGATATTTGAAAGCAGTTTCCAGTGGATCTGCCACAGTGATTAGATTCACCATATTGAACAATGGCAATGACATTCCACACAGTACTCCGCCAAAGAGGATCAATGAATGCTTGTTCTTCTTTGTTGCCCAGTATGCCAAATCCATCAACATTGCTGATGGTAACCATACTGGCGTTACGATAAAGTCATATGGATAACCTAGTGCAAACCATGCACCTTTTGCAACCCATGTGTAAACTGTCATAATTAGCGCGTAGTACGTTGCTGTTCCTGGAACTCCAGTAAAGGTCAGATAATATGATGCACCTACTGCGAGCATCAGCGTTTGTGATATTGAGAATATGACAAACGATGTCCAAGCCCAGTCTGTGTAGAAGATGTAGTCACCCGCGTTGATTGTCAACAGGGGTTGAGTTAACTGCTACCACTACTATGAATAAGTAGTGAGTACATCGTCTTAGCCAGACCATATTACTGGTTTTGAGGATGTGGTGAGTATATAAAATTTTACTAGATGATAAAGATCGTATTTAATTTAAAACATGAAAAATAGAAAAAAGGTCAAAAATGGAGAGATGTTTACCAGCCTACGAACAGTGATATCAGAACTGTTCCGACTGCTGTTCCGCCAAGTGTTGCTGCTAGAACGCCATTGCTTCGCTTTCTAGAGCCCTCCTCTGTTACTTTAATGCAGAAGAGATAGCCAATGGCTTCAACAATCGTCAGTACAATGAATGCATAGTGACCACTTGGTGTTGGATATGCCCATGGATAAAAGAAATATCCAGCAGCTGTTCCGCCAAATGTTGCCAACCATGCGGCAATGTAGGATGCTGTGATCATGCCTGTCATGTTTTCAACACGACGACCAATCATTCGTTCAACGTCGGCAGATCCTGCTCCTCCGCCGCCAGCCGAACCAAATCCTTTCGGAAGTGTCATGTGCGATAATAATATTCAGAATGCTTTTAAGTCTTTCTTCAAGGTATGGGGCCGATCTAACTCTTGGGTATATAAAAGAAAAAGAAAGTCGCTTTTATGGAATTGCTCTGCTGTACAGTTTGCCTTCTAGGGCCATCTTGTACATTTCAGCAAC
>JACPVU010000010.1:20752-28567 GCA_016191585.1 archaeon | reverse complement strand
AAAAATCAAAGAACTTGAACGAATCGTCAGCTTTATCAATTATCGCTACACTACCTATTGGGAAGGTTACATTTCTCATGCGTTCACCAAATACATGAGTTTTAACCTTCTCTTATACTCATCTAAGTGGCGAAGTCAGGTTGATATGTTGTTTGACAAGCCAACTGTTTTTGCAGAATACACGAACGGCAGGAATTTGAAGATAATTGAAGATGGAAAAGTCGTTAGGGAATAGCTTTTATTTCTTGGAAAACAAGTACGTGTATGGTAATTGTAAAAGAAAAATCTTACTATGTTCTTTATTCAAGGGACAGGAAAAAAGTTCTTGGTAAGTTCCGCACAAAGAAGGCCGCGCTGAAAAGGGAGAGGCAGATAATATTCTTCAAGAACATGAAAGGGAAAAGATAATTACTGCTGCGGATATCTGTTGATCAGCGCATCGGTTGACGGATCATGCAGAAGAGCATTGAAACTTTTCTTGGCGTTTGCAAGAAATTGTTTTGATTCTTCTGGTGTTGCAGTAGCGTCATCGTAAGGACCTAAATCTCTAAATACATAAGGCCCGATTACATGATTCTCCATTCTTTTTACGAACGTTTCTGCGGCTTTTTCAATGTCGACATCATCCATATTTGTCACCTGATAACCTACATTACTATACGAACTTCATCTTTATATTCTTCACGCGCATGGTTTTTGTATGGACAGGAAAATGACGGTCGGATTCTGGTCGGGGCTGATCGCGGCCTTTGTATTCATAGTATTTGTTTCATTAGCAATAGCTAACTATCCGAACTACAACCCGCACAACAACTACCTCAGCGACCTTGGGACAGGGCCGTCTTCTGTGTTTTTTAATTCAGGCGTCATCATCGCAGGACTACTCGGAATAATCTTTTCATTTTTCCTGAGGTCGGCAATGAAAAACAGGACAGGAAAAGAAGGGGCAGTGATTTTTGCTGTTGCATCAATTGCGCTCATAGGCGTCGGCATTTTTCCCGGAAGCACACCGCTGCTGCACCACGTATTTTCTGGTGCGTTCTTCATACTGGATGCCTTGGCTATCATAGTGATCGGGATTTCCGTGAAAGGAAGGTTCGGCTATTTTTCAGTTGTTGTGGGAATTTTGTCAGGCATCTACATACCGACTGGCATACTTCCAATAATCGAGCACGTAGCCGTCTTTTCCACTGTCTTATGGACGATTGTCGCGGCGTTTTACGCAAGAAAAATATTATCAACTTAAGGATGACTAACTGTTGTTAAGCATCCAGAAACAGCTATTAAAAACAGACCGACGCACTTTGTGCGTCTTTTTGCTTGATAATAGCTGGTAAGTTGACAATATTCGAACGAAAATTATTGCAATTTAAAGGTTTACGGCAAGAAAAATAGTGTGATGACATGTCGGAAAAGGAAAAACAATATATGCCACAGTCGACTGCAGGACTGATAAGGTATTTTGATGTAGAGGAAGGCATAAAGATAAAGCCCCAGCACGTTGTTGCCATAGGAGTAGGCTTCGCAGCAATCGTAATTATCCTGAAATTTCTTGCGTAAAAACAATCTTTAATACTTCACGTTTATTCTACTATTATTGGTTTACATGAAAGTGCTCGTAACAGGCGGTACTGGTTTTATCGGCAGGTATTTAGTGAACAGGCTGCTTAAGCTGGGGCACGAAGTTGTTGTTCTCGCCGATGACACAAAGGGCGAACCGCCAGAAGGATCCACATACATAAAGGGCGACATAAGGGACGGCTACAATGTCAAGAAAGCTTTTGAAGGATGCGAATGTGTTTTTCATCTGGCCGCGATAACAGACGTCCGCGATTCTAATGACGAGGTCGTGTATGCGACAAATTTCCTCGGTGCCAAGAACGTATTTGAGGTGGCAAAGTCGAAAAACGCAAAGATCATATTCACTTCTACTGCAGCTGTTTACGGGAATGGCAACGTGCCCAATAAGGAAATGGATGAATGCAAACCGATATCACAGTACGGAAAGAGCAAACTGCGCGCAGAATGGTATCTCCAGAATATAGGTCAAGAATCGTTTATTGTAAGACTGTTCAATGTTTACGGGTTTGGCGGCCACAGCTTTATCAACGTGCTATGCGAGAAAATGCCTAAGTACGAGGATATTCTTATATTTGGAAATGGATTACAAACAAGAGATTATGTTTATGTCGACGACGTAGTTGACGCGCTGCTGCTTGGGTTTGAAAAATCCGGTCTGTACAATGTAGGTACTGGCATGGAATGTTCAACTACAAGGGTTGTGAGCCAATTTTTGGGAACTTATCTTCGATTTTTAGCAAATTTCACTTATTTGGCATTTTTATTGAGTCGACTTTGGTTAATTGGAAAAGAACACGGAAAATTGGTAATTTACATGGCTAAAAATAAAAGTATAAAAGTTTATATTTCATACCTCTTAGCTTTCAGGTTAAGTTTTTTTAACGCATCTAAACTGAAAGCACGGAACCCGCTTTCAGTATCTTTCAGATCAGTGGAAGAAAAAATATTTGTCATCGAATTAAGGAAAAAATTTCCGAATTTCTTTGTAAACGGATACTTGGAAAGGTCTCTTTTTCCGAGGACGAAATCATAGCCTTCCTTTATCTTGCTGACGAATTTTTTTATGTCTTCAGGTTTGTGCTGGCCGTCTGCGTCCATCGTTATTATTATGCCGTAATTGGACTCGATGGCTTTCCTGAAGCCGGTTCTCAACGCTGTACCTAACCCGCCATTGACTTTATGAGTGACTACGATAGCGCCCGCTTTTTTTGCCATGGCTCCTGTGTTATCTTTAGAAGCATCGTTTACAACTATTACATCACCGTATTGTTTCGCTTTTTTTACCACCGCAGCTATTGTTTTTTCCTCGTTGTAAGCAGGAATAATAATTGCTGTTCTCATTGAAAATACCTTTTATGTTATATTTTTATGTGCATTCTTCCCTTTTTGACGCGTTCAGAAAGAACAGAAAGAGACCTGAGGTATTCCATAAGAGCAAGCCGTGATATTTCAGATTCTTTCATTCCAAGACTCTTTGAAACTTTTCTGAGTATGTCGTGTGTCTCATCAGGAAGCTTATAGCGTACGTAACCCATGTTCTCACCTATACACTATAGTGAATTCGACAAATATTTAAGGTAAAGAACGATTTTCCAGAAAGCTTTAATAATTGACATCTTAATAAAGTAAGAATCGGCGATAATCATGGAGCAGTTCAAGATAGAACATGACAGGCCAGGATGCATTGGCTGCGGTGCGTGCGCTGCTGTTGCACCGAGGTTCTGGACAATGGACCCCGTAGACGGCAAATCAGATCTTGTGGGCGCCAAGAAAACCGAAGAATCGGGCGAAATAGTCAAGGAAGAGATGAGCATAGACGATAAAAATTATGAGGCTAATATGAATGCTGCACAGTCCTGCCCTGTAAATGTAATACATATCATCGACGTAAAGGAAAACAAGAAACTGATTTAGTACTTTCTTTACAATTTATCCTTTATCTTAGATTCATTGAAAACATACGACTTCAGTCGTGTGATGAAATGCAATGAATCTGGGATCCCATATTCCTACAAACTCACGGCTTTAGCCGTGGGATATTAGGAAGATATGATTTCAATTATTATTGCGCCATTAAATTATACATTAAATTATAAAAATAATAAATACTATATCATATCTCATTAGTACACTATAGTGTACTAATGGATACATTTACTGGTTTGGAATTGAGAAAAGGATTTAAACAGTAACCTTAAAGATAATAAGATGAATTTTGTGAGTTACTCGTTGTAATTTTCAGCAATTGGTGAATTGATGCCGGAAAAAATCTTCAACAAACTGTCTTGGAAAGTGGCTGGCGAGGCCGGTCACGGAATTCTCAATGCAGGACTGCAGATGTTTGCAAAATCGTGCCTGCGTGGCGGGTTATACGTTTTTGCAACTGCAGAATACCCGTCTCTCATAAGAGGCGGACACAATCACCTGGATGTGCGAGTCGAGGACAAGCAAATATTTTCACACGTAAAAGATCTCACCATTCTCGTGGCACTCGACAAGAACTCGGTTGACAAGCATGTAAAGAAGCTGGTTCCTAACGGCGGTGTCATATACGATTCCAACACAGTCAAGATTGACAAAGATTACATAGAAAGAAACGATATTTTTGCTTATCCTGTGCCTTTGTTCGACCTTGCAGGCGAAGCTGGCAGCAAGATAGTTAGAAATACGGTTGCCATGGGTGCCACGTTCGCACTTACGGATTTTGACATAGAACTCCTAAACGGTGTGCTAAAAACAACCTTTTCGAAAAAAGGAGACGACGTCGTAAACATAAATATCAAGGCGGCAAAACTCGGGTACGACTACATAAAGAAAAATTTTGACACGGACAAATTCCCGTTCAAGCTCAGGAAGACCGAGCAAAATAGCAAGAGACTCTTCATGTCCGGAAACGAAGCGGCGACAGCCGGCGCAGTCAGCGGCGGGTGCAAATTTCTTGCAGCGTATCCCATGACGCCAGCTACATCGATAATGACAAATATGGCCTCACAAGAAAGGAATTTCAACGTTGTTGTAAAGCATACTGAAGACGAGATTGCAGCAATAAACATGGCCGTCGGGGCGAACTATGCCGGGGTCAGGTCAATGACATGCACGTCGGGCGGGGGCTTTGCGCTGATGACCGAAGGATTGGGACTCGCAGCACAGACAGAGACGCCTGTTGTTATTGCGGTTGCGCAAAGACCCGGTCCTGGAACCGGCATGGCAACACATTCGGGGCAGGGTGATTTGAAATTTGTGCTGAATGCTTCTACAGATGAATTTCCGAGAATCGTAATGGCGCCCGGCACGGTAGAAGACTGCTTCTTTATGATGGCGGAGGCGTTCAATGTAGCGGAAAAATACCAGATGCCCGTGATATTCCTTACAGACAAATACCTTGGAGAAAGCTACTGCTCGATTCCTTATTTTGATAGATTACAGAGGACGGCATATCACCGAGGGCCATACCCGGGCAGAAGAACTGCATGTTTACAGCAAGCAGTTATGAGCACGACGAATACGGCTTCGAGCGCGAGGAGGAAGAAAACAGGGTTGCGATGCACAACAAGAGGTTCAGAAAAATGGAGGAAGCATCAAAAGAAATAGACGGGTTCTGCATGTACGGTGACCAGCGCGCAGACATTACATTGATATCGTGGGGTTCCACAAAAGGCCCTATACTTGAGGCCATGAAAATCCTGGAAAAAGGCGGAATAAAACTCAGCTACTGCCAGGTAAAATACATCAGTCCGCTGCCGAAGGGAAAAATAGATGAGATACTTTCAACGTCGAATACAGTCATAGATATTGAAAACAACAAGACAGCGCAGCTGTCAGGAATCATAAAGGAAAACGTCGGAAAAAATGTCAAGCACAAAATACTGAGGTATGACGGTAGAGCATTCGCGCCGGAAGACATTGCAGAAGGCATAAAGAAAATACTTCATGACAAATCTATCAGCACAATTGAAATCAGCAAACCCGGCATAATAAACATCTGGAAGGCATGAAAAATGAAACCAACTATAGCTTCGTTGACTACAAAAGAATCACCTACATGGTGCCCCGGCTGCGGCGATTTTACGATACTCAGCACACTGAAAAGTGCACTTGTAGAATTGGGTATAGAGCAGCATAATACATTTATAACGTCGGGCATCGGGTGCTTGCCACCTAGTGAAAAAGTTTCTATAGGTAATGATTGGATTCCTATATCAGAATTAAAGGGCAATCAAATGGTTGTAAATGGCGAAGGTAAATTTACAAATATTGCATTCAAAACATTGAATGTCTTTGAAGGGAATATGATTGAATTAGTGCCATTTGTTTCGCCTTTTAACACGATTAGACTTACTCCTAATCATCCTGTTCTATGCGTTCGTAGAAATAGCATTAGATCCAGAAATCAAATTGACAAAAAAAAGCTGGCTGAAATAAAGCCTGACTTCGTAGATGCTAGTGCACTTAAAAAAGGCGATTATATTGTTTTCAATTGGAATAGAGAGATAAAAGATAACCCATTATTCACAAAAGATTTCTGCAGACTTCTTGGGTACTATCTGGCTGAGGGCTACGTAGGCGAAGGCGGTGGCAGAAATAGAGATAGCGCCAATGTGAGCTTCGCCTTGAATAGTGATGAAAAAGAAATAATAGAAGAAATCTCTAAACTTTCCATCAAACTCACAGGAAAAAGGCCGTATATAAGGGAAAGGAAAAATATTGGCAAGGTCGTAGAAGTAACGATTTGTTCCAAAAAACTTGCGCTTCTTTTAAAGAGAATAGCCAGCAAAAGAGCAGGAAATAAAAAGCTCGCCGAAGAAGTAATGTTTCTGCCTCCGGAAAAACAGAAAGAAATTATAGATACTTATTTCAAGGGTGATGGCTATTCCGATAAGGCACCTCTTGGAAAGCACGAATACTTCCGCGCTAATACTCTTTCTGTATCACTTGCAATACAGATGCAAGAGATGCTCGCAAGATGCGGTTTTTTCGCTTCGCTATACTGGAAAAAGGTGAAGCCACATATGTACAAAGACAGATTAATTAATCCATCAGCCGACCAAGTTTCCATTGCATATCAGCCAGAAAAGGAGTTTAGTTCTGTGCAGAAAACAAAATATGGCTTTCTTATACCAGTTAAAAAAATAAGCAAGGTTCCATACGAAGGCTTTGTCCATAATTTTGAAACTGTGGACGATCCACATTCATATCTAGTGAAAGGTTTTGTAGTCCATAATTGCGGCTCAAAGACGCCGCATTTTATCAATACGTACGGCTTTGAAGGATTGCACGGACGGTCTTTGGCTGTGGCGACAGGCGCAAAACTTGCCAATAATTCCCTCACGGTGATTGCCATTGCGGGCGACGGGGATACGTATGGCATAGGCGGGAATCATTTCATGCACTCAATGCGAAGAAACCTTGACATCACACTTATTGTCCAGGATAATGCAGTTTACGGACTTACAAAGGGGCAGACTTCACCGACAAGCAAGAAAGGATTCGTCTCGAATTCAACGCCGTTTGGCGCACTTGAAGAGCCTGTGAATCCTATGTCATGGGCAATTGCAGCAGGAGCCACGTTCGTTGCGAGAGGATACGCTCTTGACATAGTCCACCTGAAGAAATTGATGGTTGACGGTATCAGGCACAAAGGGTTTTCCCTGATAAGCGTGTTTCAGCCATGCACAACATACAACAAAGTCAATACAGCCGAGTGGTACAAGCAGCGCATTTACAGGCTTGAAGACGAAGGCTACAACCCTGAAAATAAGTACGATGCCCTGAAGAAGGCCGACGAGAACGGAGACAGGCTGCCTATAGGCTTGTTCTACAGGGAGTCGAGACCAACGTATGAGGACGGAATACAGCAGTTTGCGGCAAATCCGCTTGTGAAGCAGGACATCAGAAACATCAACATCGACCCGCTTCTTTCAAAATATTTGTGAGGTGGAAATTATGAAAAAAATAAGCAGTGGCGTATATGAATGCGAACACGGTATTACATTTGGAAAATCAGAAGTAGGGTTAGTATCTGGTTATAAATCAGGATTGGGCGTCATTCTTAATAGCGATGTTCTCCTACACCTGAAAGAATGCGACGATTCTGGTGTATCAGAGAAAATCGGAAAATATTCCAGAGAAATTAATTTTGTTGGACCTGAGATTAGCACTTACGACAAAAATATGTAGTTCTCTTTTTATAGTTTGATTTTCATATCTATTTCATGAAGTTTGCGGCAGTTTACA
>JACPVU010000010.1:0-20730 GCA_016191585.1 archaeon | reverse complement strand
CATAATACCCAAGGCTTTTTCCATGTACGAATGGAATGGCAAGATAGAGGAACAGAACGAGGCAGTCATAATAGCGAAAACAAAGCAAAGCAGCATAAAAAAACTGGTGGCATTTGTAAAGAAAAACCATAGTTACGACGTGCCGTGCATTACTGTGCTGCCGATAGTCGACGGAAACAAAGACTATCTAAAGTGGCTTGAAAAACAGGTAAAGTGAGCCGATTATAAGGTTTTATAATTTCTTGTTGTTATGAAAACTAGGTGTACGTATGGCAGGTAAACTGATTGTGTTCGAGGGCTTAGACGGCGCAGGTGTGACGACACAAGCCACTCTTTTGAGGAATTATTTCATCTCAAAAGGCAAAGACGCGCTGCTTACGAAAGAACCCACAGAGGGGCTTCTTGGCGGAATAATAAAGTCCGCGCTGCGCGAAGAATGGAAAACGGACCCATTTACATTGCAAATGATGTTTGCTTCTGACAGGTCACATCACCTAAGTTCTGAAATAGACCCGGCACTGAAGAATGACAAAATTGTCATATGCGACAGGTACATACTATCATCCCTGGCGTTTGGAAGCGTATACATATCGCTGGAGACACTGAAGCAGTTAAATGTATATTTCAGGAAACCAAATATGGCGATAGTTATTGATACACTCCCGAAAGTTTGCATTGAGAGAATGAAAAAAGCACGGCACCACGTAGAGATGTTCGAGAAGGAGCAAAAACTCGAACAGATAAGAAAAAACTATATAGCGCTGAGAAATCATTTTTCCGAGACGTATTTTGTTGACGGCAACAGACCAGCTGAAGAAGTAATGAACGAGATAAGAAAGCTGGTCGAAAGCAAGATATAATTATTGTCAATCAGAAAGCACAATTCTTTGCAGCTATCATAAAAATAAGATTAGGCGATCAGGAATAAATCAGAAACGGCGATTCGGTATTCAGTTTACCTAGATACCACTGTCGTCTTCCTTCTTTTCTTCGGCCACTTTTTTCAAGACTTCCTTTTTCGCGCCAAAATACTCCTCGAATTGCGGAGTAGTTGTTAGTATCTTTGTTCTCGACTTCTTTTCGACATTTATCAAACCGCGCGATAAAAGATCTTTGACGTATTCATATGTGCGGTTGCCGATCACCTTGACAATGTCGGACTGCTTTATTGGCTCGTGGTATGCTATTATAGCGAGCACGCGCAGCAGGCCCCTGGAAAGGTCTGCGTGCGGCGTAAGGTCTGCCACAGACTGCAGAAATTCGGATTTCACGATGAGCCTGTAGCCGCCCATATCCGACAACGATATCCCTGAATCATTTTTTTCATACCGTTCCCTTAGGACTTTTAGCATCTCTTCTATACGGTCCTTGTTGCTTTTCACGTATTTTGAAAGCTTTTCTATCGGAAGCGGATCATTTGTTGTAAACAGAATAGCTTCAAGCAGCGCGAGTTTTTTTTCATCTATTTTCATTATTGTTATCACTATCCACCAAGGTTATTATTATATCTTCAAACATTTCCTGCTGGTCGCATACTATCTTGCTGCGCTGCGACAAATAGAGCACTGGTAGCAGTGTTTCCACTATTTTCGTCCGCTGCCACGCCGGTACAAGATCTGAAAACTTTATCGTATTTTGTTTTACAATCTTCTCGTAAACGTTCTTTATCCTCAGTTCAATATCAACCTCAGGTTCTATCAGTTTTTCAACTGCGTGGCGCATCCTGATGTTTTTTGTTTCTTTTCTCTCTTTGAATTCAAAAGCCTTGTTCAATGCCCCGATCAGCTCTTCCAGTGTAACTTTCCTTGTAGGCATCCTGATCATAGGTGGTATAAGCATAGGAATGTCGTCTATGTTTATTGGCTGAATATTTTCAGATTGTCGCAGTTGCTTCTTTTCCTCTTCTTCAAGGAGCAGTTCAGTTTTCATCCTCAGCAGAATGGCAGCGACGAGTATGAATCTTGCCGGTACACGAAAGTCGAATTTTTCAACCTTCTGCAGGTACAACATGAAAAAGTCGGCAAGCTTCGTGATATCCACATCCAGAGGATCCATTCCCTCTTCGCCTACAAGGGTTGTCAGCACGTCCTGCCAGTCTGATCCAAGTATGATGGTCTGTATGACCTTGTTCTCGTCTATGATAATTTTCTTTGTAGGTTCAATACCGTTTTGATCTTCAACATTTTCTTCCATATTTATCCCTCTGGCATACGTATGCCGAATACTTTCGATGCACCGTCTTCCATGCTTACTCCGAAAACCTTGTCGGCCATCGATATCGTTATGTCGTTGTGCGTTATTACTATGAACTGCACGTTCTTCGAGTAGTTCTTGATGAGGTTTGCTACCTTGTTTGTGTTTGCCTTGTCCAGTGCAGCGTCTATTTCGTCTAATACATAGAATGGCGATGCGCTGTGCTGCATGATCGCAAACAGGAATGTCAGTGACGTTACGGTCTTTTCACCGCCCGACATGACGTCCAAGTTCAAGACTTTTTTCCCTACAGGACTTGCTTCTATGACAAGACCGGAGTCTATGTTGTTTTCCTCCTCTAACCTAAGCCTTCCAAGCCCGCCGCTTGTCATATCTGTATAGATTTTTGAGAAGTTTGATGATATTGCATTGAACGTGTCCATGAATTTTGAATACCTTTTCTGCTCGATATTTTTTACGACGTTCATTATAGATTCTTTTTCTTCCAGGAGCTTGTCAAGTTTTTTCTTCAGTTCCTCGAACTCAATATTGATCACGTCAAATTCTTCTATGGCTTTCAGGTTCACGGGACCGAGCCTGTTTATTTCTATCAGCGCGTCCCTTACACGTTCCTGGAGCTCGTTCTCTGAAATATCGTAGAATTCTGTCACGTCCTTGTAGTCCTCGCTCTCAAACCTCAGGTTGTCAAGACTGGCTTCTGATCTGGCCTTTTCTATCTTGTTCTTTCCTAACTTGTTCTGCAGAATTAGTCTCTCTTCGTATACTTCTTTGCGGCGTTTGCGCATTTCTGTTACTAGATTGTCCTCTTCGTTCTTTGTACTCTGAAGTTTTACTACGTCTTCGGTTTCTTCTTTTTCTTGTCCCCTTAACTTTTCCAGTTCTTTCTCTGTCTTCTCGATTTCAGAAAGAAACTTTTCATTTTCATTCTCGATCTTCCTTATCTCATTTCCATAGGTAACCCGCTGAACTTTCCTGTGAAACCCGCCTATCATAGCTCCTGATATTTCTACCAAGTCTCCGTCCAGCGTTACAACTCTGAAGTCATCGATTTTTCTTGCGATGTCTATGTTGTCTACGACCAATGTGCTGCCGAGTACGTATTCCATTGCCTTTTCGTATTTCTTGTTGAATTTTATCAAATCGATTGCGTAACCGATTACTTTCTCCTTGCCTCTATATTCGGACCTTTTCTTTGATTTTATCTTGTTCAGTGGTATGAACCGAGCCTTACCGATTTTTCTCCCCTTCAGGAACTTTATGCAGAAAGCGGCAATTTCATCGTCTTCTACAACTATGTCGTTTGCATGCCGTCCCATTGCTACTGTCAGTGCAATGTCGTACATCTTTGGCACGCTGACAAGGCTTGACACAGTACCGAATATTCCAGGTTTGTCAAGATCCAGAACAGCCTGCACAACTGTGTCTTTGCTGCCCATTCCTTTCAGGCGCGCAAGTTCCCTTTCGTTCAGGTCTATCTTGTCGCGTTTTCTGAGTATCTCTGTTTCCAATGAGTCGATCTTTCTTGTGATCTCGTAGTTGCGCGACCTGGATATGATTTCGTCGTTTATCTTCTTCAGTTTTATCTCTTTTTTCTCAAGGTCGGATTCTATTTTCTGGAACTCCTTTTCGAGGCTGCCGAACTTTACAGTGTCCTCGTCTATTTCTTTGTCGAATGTTTTCAGCTTTGTTTCAGAAGCGTCAAGACGTTTTTTTATAAGAGACGCTTTTGATTTTCTAAGCTCCGAACTGGCTCTCTGGTATTTTTCAGCTGTTTCTTTTTCCTGTTTCAAGCGAGTAACCAATCTTTGTTTCTCGGCAACAATTATCATGCTTTCTCTTACACGCAGGTCGACGTGATCAAGCTCTTTTACGGCCTTTTCTTTCTTTTCGTCGAATTCCGTTATGCCGGATATCTCGTCTATGAAACCTTTTCTTTCGAGTGGAGACATCTCTATGATTCTCGTAACGTCACCCTGCATTATTATATTGTAACCCTCGGGCGATAGGTTTGTATAAGATAATATATCCAATATCTTTGATCTTGTCACGGTCTTCCCGTTCATTTTATATATAGAAATTCCACTTCTTGTTATTCGTCTTGTTATCTTGACTTCCTTTTCACCCGGCATCTTTCCGTCATTATTATCAAGGTATATACTCACTTCACAGAAATCAGCTGGTTTGCGACTGCGGCCGCCATTAAACAGCAGGTTCTGGAGCTTCTGCGCCCTGATAGTTCTTGCAGACGTGGTTCCAAGGACAAAAGTAAGAGCGTCGATGACGTTGCTATTATGGACAAATATGCCATTTCCTATGAAGTTGTGACAATTAGGTATGGTCAGATCATAAACCCATTCTTCTCCTGGAACTTTCTCTATTTTTTCTATGCGATCCCAAAAAATGTCAGAATTCGAGAGGTTTTCGAGTACTTCTATTACTTTTTTGGCCTCTTTGAGTCTGTATTCCATTATATTTTTTATATAATTGTAAAGGTTATTCAAGTTATTTTTTTTACCACCGAACTTTCCAAAGACCCATGAATTATTTATTGAATCTCTATTTAGTCCAATATCTTTGCTTGCGTGCCTTCGTTTTATGTTTAGTAAATTCAATGAATCTATTAAGGCATGCTTTTCTGGGCAGAGATTTTTATTGCAGTCTTCAATTTTAGCGTATTTCTCTCTAAACAGATCCAGAGCTTTTCTGATGCCGCTGCGTGTTGAGCAGCATCTATTTTCATTATAAGAAGCAAACCACGGATATTTTCTTCTTAATGGTTTATATTTTAATCCAAGAAGTCTTGTGCACTCCCTTACCAGATTATTCACTTCTTGGGGGAGAACATCTATATTTGATCCCAATATAATTTCTCTTGATATTATTTGTTTCAGTCTTTCTTTCTTATGAATGCATCTGAACGGTATGTTTTCATATAATAACTTTAACTTCTCTTTGCCCTCTATTGTTATGTAGAAGTATGGTTTTTTGATTTTTTCTTTTGTATTTGTTGCGTGTTTCATTTTTTTTGTCTTTCGTGTTACGATACCAAATCTTAACAATGCTAACTGCACTTGGTTCGCGAGTTTTTCACTCATTGTTGTATATTCAAAAGTTGGATTATTCTTTCTCACAGTACCGTCACAGTCAAACAGGCCAGCGAGGAAATTTGCTAATATTGATTTCTTCGAGAATAATACTATAGAAGGCATATGTTTTGATTCTTTTTTGATATTATTCCTGAAAATTCTATTGAGAGCTTCTGCAAGACTGCTAGAATGCAACGCAACTACTTTTGCCTTGTTTTTAGGACGTTCGTATAATGAAGGTAAAATACCTATTTCTTTTGACAAATTTACAAAATCTTCTATAATTTCTTCATCTGCGTTTGTAAGGTCACATCTATTTGCTTTTGGCATTATGCACCCGTCGCCAACTAAATAGCCCAAAAATCGAGAAAAATTTTCATTTATATATAAAGGCAATTCAATTTTTTCGGAGTTCTTTCTACTTTCTTTTATTACTATTTTATTATTCGAAACAATTCCGATATCTGAAACAGGCAATTTAATTTCGGTCTCTGGAAATTCTAATTTTCTTGGCGTAGCTATTAAGTCGCCTTCCTTTATCTTTTCAACAACTTCTGATATTATTTTGCCATTTCTGAAAACCATCACAGGATGACAGCCTGTTGTGACGGCACTTTTTCCGGTTTTTGTTGTGAATTCGTACAAGTATTTTTCTCCTTCTCTTTTGATAAATGCAGAAATATCTTTTTTCACGACTTTCATGCCTTCCGGATCAAGCCCGTATGTTTTGATATTTTCGGGATTTTCTATTGTGTAAATGCCATCATCAAGCTGGAAGTGAAAATAAGATTTTTTCAAGGCATTTTCTACTATTTCTCCGATAGGCCTTATTTCTCCGGTATCAAGAATTACTTCTGTATCCCAGCGCGTCGATTTCCCACTACCATTTGGACCTGCTATCACGTTAAAACCAGACGGAAATGGAATCGTTATCCTATTAGCAAAAGACTTGAATCCCTGCATCGTTATCCTATCGAGCCTGACCATTATTTCTTCACCTTTTCGCATCTTTTGTAGTGTTCGGCTAATTTTACTATAACAGTCTCATAAGTATCAGAAAGTGTTCCCAGCTCGTCGAGTATCTTTTTTGCCTTTTTTGATATCCTTATCGTCGATATCTCGTTTTCTTTTGACATATATGAAATATACTTGGTATATGTGATATATATTGATTTCCGTCTGGAAAATTAAATATTGAACCTTTTTAAACATTTTTACCAAGGAAAAGACATGCAATACGAAGTCGTCATTATAGGAGCCGGGCCTTCCGGCACAACGGCTGCAATGTACCTTGAAAAGGCGCTCGGAAAGGATAAAGTGCTTCTGGTCGACAAGGCCACTTTCCCGAGGGACAAGATATGCGGCGACGCACAGGGCAGGAAAGCCGCAAATATTCTGAAGGAGTTGGGCATATACGACGAATACACAAAACTGCCCGGACAGAAAATATACGGGCTTACACTGAGTTCACCGAACGGCACGCAAATACATCTGGACGTTGAAAGCAGGGACAAACCAGCGCCTGGCTATACACACAAGAGAAAAGTTCTGGATAATTTCATGTTTGAGAACGCAAAGAAGCTAGTCACCGTAAGAACGTTCACGGTCACAGACATAATAATTGAAGACAAATACGTAAAGGGCATTGTAGGTACAAACGAAAAAGGCGAGGAAGAAAAAATACATGCAAAGATCGTGCTTGCAGCAGACGGCGCGAACAGTTTAGTTGCGCAAAAACTCGGTTTCAACAAGAACCCGCAGGATGATTTCATCGTTGCAACAAGGCAGTACTACAAGAACGTATACGGCCTGACAGACAGGATAGAGATACATCTTGTGAAGCACCTCATACCCGGTTATTTCTGGATATTCCCGTTGGGCAATAACGAGGCCAACGTCGGTCTCGGTATGATAGTAAAGGACATGAATTCCAAAAAAGTAAACCTGAAAGAGGCTACGTTAAAGGAAGTCAAGGATAATCCGCTGTTCAAGGACAGGTTCAAGGATGCTGTGCCGCTTGAAGATGTAAAGGGATGGAACCTGCCTGTTGCCAGTTATCACAGAAAATGCTACATCAACGGACTGTTGATCCTTGGCGATGCAGCCTCGCTTATAGACCCTCTGAGCGGCGAAGGTTTTGGTAACGCAATGATATCGGGAAGGGCCGCTGCACAAGTCGCGCTGGAGGCATTGCAGAAGAATGATTTTTCAGAGAAATTCCTGAAAAAATACGACGAGATGGTATGGGAGAGAATAGGAAGCGAAATAAAGACAAGCACAAAAATACAGAAGCTCGGCAAGCTGTTTCCGTTCATGATAGACAAGCTTATAGTAAAGGCAAGCAAGGACGAGAACTTCCGAAAGAAAGTCGAGGCAAAGCTGCCGTATACATCGGGTCGCGAAGAAATCGGTTCATTGGACTTCCTGATGGAACTCGCGCCCGAAGAGAAGGAAGTCCACAAGGCAGCGAAAGAAGATTAAAATTTCTCATTTTTATACTTAATAATTTTTTCAGGAGTCTTTACATAAAATATTTGCGGCATGTTTTCTATACCAATCAGTTCATCAAAATTTTCATCGTTTGACAGGTTTAGGACGTCGTCAAATGAAATGTAATTTTTAATGGTTTTTGTAAGCCATAACCCTAACGGTATTCCCATGGCAACACCACCTATAAAACCTATAGCTGTTTTGTAAGATTTCATAAAAATAACATTAGTTTAAAATAATTTTATTCTTTTGTACCCGGCCACCGATATTAGGTTCAACGTACAGAGTATCTTTATACAATTTAATTTTTTCACGAGAAAGGGATTCGTCAACAAACTTATAACCTGTTTGTTTGTTCATTCTAGTCAGGCTTTCTGACATTTCTCTGTCAGTTATTTCAAAATTGATATCAAAGTCAAAAAGCGATGCATTGCCGAACCCTGCAATGGCTTTCAATACGTACATAGCAGTATCGAATCTTGCTTTCATATCCTTCATGTACTCGGTCATGGATGCACTATGACAGAAGCGCTTTTAAACCTTGCATCAAATCCATTTCAATGGAAAAAATATACCAGGGCGCAGAAGCTGTCATGTACAAAGACGATGAAGTAGTAAGAAAAGAGCGCGTCAAGAAAGGATACAGGATAGAAAAAATCGATGAAGCACTGCGGGCAAAACGCACAAGACTGGAGGCAAGGCTCATACGCGAGGCAAGGCGTGCAGGTGTTGCAGTCCCACAGGTAATTAACGAGGAAAAGTTTGCGCTGGAAATGGAATTCATAGACGGCGAAAAGATCAGGGATATACTTGACAAGCAGACAGATATAGCAAAAATAATAGGAGAATCGATTGCAAAACTTCACGACTGCGGCATAATACACGGCGACCTTACGACGAGCAACATGATACTCAAAGACAGCAAGGTGTATTTTATTGATTTCGGCCTGGGATTCTTTTCCCAGCGCATAGAAGACAAGGCAACAGATCTGCATCTTCTCCGCGAAGTGCTGGAGTCGACGCATTTCCTGGTTGCTGATACTGTTTGGAAATCTGTTCTGGAGGCGTACAAATCAAACTGCCATAGCGCTGAAGAAGTTATTAAAACGTTATCCAAAATAGAAAAGAGAGGCAGATACATGAAGAGGGGATAACATGACAGATATACAAGAAATAACGGCATTCCAGAAGGAGTTTGACAAGAAACACGACTGGATAGACGACTACGAAAAAATGGATGAAAAGTTCCTGCAAAGACTCCAGTACGCTACAATAGCACTAGCCGGAGAGGTCGGCGAATTCTCAAACGAGCTCAAAAAAATACTGCGTGAAAAACATATTGACAATTTCATAGACGAGAAACACATTTTGAATATGAAAGAGGAACTTGTAGATGTTTTTATATACCTTGTCATACTATCATTGATTTTAAAGGTTGATATTGCCAAAGAATATTTTGAAAAGATGGATAAAAACAATGAAAGGTTCAGGAAATTCGAGAAATAAGTGATGATCATGGCACGAAGATATTCGAGAAAACACGGAAAACACGGGTCTACAAAGCCCCCAAAGAGAAGGCACCAGTGGGTTGTCTACGAAAGGGAAGAAGTAGAGGAACTGATAAAGAAGCTTGCAAAAGACGGCAAGACTGACGCAGAGATAGGACTTATTCTCAGGGATCAATACGGAGTGCCGAATGTCCGTGCGATAGGACTTCGTGTTTCAAGGTCAACTTCTGCAGTAGTGAAGAAGGAGGTACCTGACGATATATACAGCCTAATAGAAAAAGCAGTCGAGCTCCACGCGCATATGAACCAGCACCACGGCGACGCAAAAGCTAAGCACGGGCTAGAGCTTCTGGAATCGAAAATACGAAGACTTGGCAAGTACTACGCAAGGAAAGGAAAGCTTCCAAAGAACTGGAAATACTCAATAGAGGCCGCAAAACTGCTCGTGAAGTAAATATATGCGCTAAAGATCGTAATATTAAACTTTATTCAATGCGGTAAACTCTTAAAAAGATTCTTGTTAACATGAAATACATGACGTACGAAACAAGATACAAATTCAAGACAATTCATAAGAGACTCGGGCAGATGGGATTTAATCTTTCTGATTTTGGTGTTGAAAATGGCAACGCTTACATTGAATACAGGAACGTGAAACGCCAGCGTATAACAGTCACAAAAAGCAGAGATAGTAAAGCACTTGAAATATACGTGAGCGGGACCGATGACCTGTATAAATTAAGCACAACACTTGGGTTGAAATAATTTTTCCTCTGTTTCAAAAGATGCAAAACAAATATTTAAAGACTGTATAGATATCTGGGTTCATGAAATACAGTACGGATTTAGAGTTTGAAGAAATTCATAAAAGGCTTAGTGAAATGAATTTTATACCAACAAAACTTTATTCGTATATATATGGAGATGATAATGCCGTTGATCCCGATGACTGTCAGCCAGACGGCATTGTCGATTATGACAACAAATCAGGCAGAATAGTTAAAGTCATTGCCACAAATCTTAAAGATTTTTATACAATAGAATTTGAGGATAAAGATGATCTATACGCAGACGTTATCAAGTCTCTAAGTCTCAGATAATAATTATTGTTGCTTTCTATGCGCATTTTTAAGCATATATTCTAATTTTATAACTGGGTGTGGACAGTGACTACAGATAATAGCGTAAACAGGCAGAAGGTGTACGAGTATTATTCTGACAAGTTTATTGTCGATCAATTGATGAAGAATTCCAAGGGCCGTGAGGTTGCTGGCGCTTTCTGGAACGGCACGTACGACAGGAGGCCGAACATTCTGCAGTACAGCACAGACGTAACGCAGATGGTGCGCAATGGCGTCACTTCATTCCATTTTTCTGTAGAAAGATGGAGCAACCCGATGGCAATTGCCGATGAAAAAAGCTATGAAAAACTCAGGAACGGGTGGGACTTAATATTTGATATAGACTCCAAGCTCGGATTGGACGAATCAAAAACAGCTGCAGACTTAATATGTAAACTGCTTGAAAAGTACGGGATAAAAAACTACGGAGTAAAATTCTCCGGGCGCCGCGGCTTTCACATCTGCATACCATGGATAATGTTTCCAAAAACAATAGACTATAAACCAGCTGCAAAAATGTACCCAGGGATACCAAGAATTGTTGCAAGGTTTGTCAGAAAAAAGATAAAGCACCAGTTAATGGCGGAGCTGATAAAGTCAAAAGGCGCCAAGCAGCTTATTAAGAAAAATATAGTATTGTGGGAAGGCAGAATCAGCGAGGAATATTTTCCGCCGTGCATAAAGAACATACTTTCCGGAATAACAGACGGCAGAAAAAGGAGCATATTCACACTTGTAAATTTCCTGCGCATGGCAAACTGGCAGTGGGACGAGATAGAACAGAAGATAATCGAATGGAATGAAAATAACGTGAAACCGCTGCCGCGCACTATTGTCGTCGGCCAGCTAAGATGGAGCCAGAGAAACATGAGAAATCCTGCCAACTGCCCGCCTGACGGAGACCTATTCTACGGAGACACTGTGAATGTATGCAAGCCAGACAACATATGTAAACAAGGCACGACAAAGATATTGATAAAGAACCCGATTGTCTACCCGTTCAAGGTAATGAAAATAAAGAGGAAGAAAAAGATAAGCAGGGGGTACACCTGCGGTGTTTGCGGCAAGGATTTCAAGAACATGAGGAGCCTGAACATGCACAAGGGCAGGTCCCACGGATATACGTACGACATCTAAGCCTTGTAACCTGATTTTTCACCTGTTTCATATCCCTTTTTCATGGTGTAGGAATTCTTTCCGCCGTACGTTGTTATTGCCCTGTCAATAATGGTGTCAAATACACCGTAACTACCGGATGATTTTTCAGAGTAGCCGGATTTCGAAGATGCCGGCACGTCAGACAATTGTACCTTGTGTTCATGGTCGATTACTTCAAAAAGACGATTTATCTTTTGCTGGGTATCGAAGTCCATCTGTTGTATGAACGGGGCAAGGTCTTTCATGACGCTATCAATCATCGTTGGCGAAAGCTCAGAAATATTCCTTAAAACGTTGAATTCGGAACATTTTATTATGCTGAGACCGCTTATGTCTGCGTCCATCAGGCTTAGCCAGCTGAGCGAGGAATCGACAATTTTTGTGTCATTGAAGATTGTCTTTGTGAACCCCGAGTATTCTAGTTTACAGTTCTTTATCATGGAATTCCTAAAATTGGAAAATCCCATAGCTACGAACATCATTTCGCAATTTTCAAACAAGACATTGTTGAAAGTGCAGTTCCTGAACGAAGTGAACACAAATTTTGAGTTTCTTATCGTTACGCCGTCAAAATTACTGCCACTAAGATCACCATAATGGATCTCTATTTCATCGAATCCCTTCTGGCCTGAACGCAGAGATTCAAGAAATTCACTGCTCATAACCCTTTTTAACATG
The DNA here is from genome assembly GCA_016191585.1 of archaeon. Lineage (GTDB taxonomy): Archaea > Aenigmatarchaeota > Aenigmatarchaeia > GW2011-AR5 > GW2011-AR5 > JACPVU01. Next base: position 8,475 of record JACPVU010000010.1, on the reverse strand, counting down.
TATAAAGATAGGCAAAACAGACTTTATAAAAGTTGCAATTAATGAAAATCTGGGTGTGGGCATGTTAACGTTTGAGAAGATACGCGAGCTTGAGAGGGTTGAAAGGGAAAGCAAGAAGCTGCAGAACCTCCCAAACGACCTCATGGACCAGCTCCGTGAGTATATGCACAGAAAAGAAAGGATAAAGGAAAAGACGTCGGTTGACATACTGGAGCTGGAAAACGTCAAAAACACCGTAAAGGTCAAGAAATCGCTTCCGGAGTTCGTAGGGCCTGACATGAAGACATATAAACTCACAGAAAATGAAGTATTGACACTGCCTATAGAACTTGAGCAGTTGCTGCTCAAGGAAGGCGTGATAGAAAAGGTGGAACAATAATAATAAATACTGTCAACTTACCAGCTATTGTCTTGTTGACAATAGCTGTTTCTGGATGTGATTAACGACAGTTAATCATCCTTAAGTTGACAGTATTGCAATGGTGGAACAATGATAATACCAAAAACACAGACCAGATTCTGCAGGTTCTGCAGAAAGCACACAAAACATACTGTCGAGGAAGCAAAGAGAAAACCTAGAAGACAGAACACAAAAAGTCAGAGGAGATTTCTCAGGAAGCTTGCGGGCTACGGGTCTTTCCCGAAAGAGAACCCAAAGGGCAGAGAAAAGCCAACAAAAAAACTAGACCTAAGATACAAGTGCAGTGTATGCAATAAAAAGCATAACGTCGGCGAAGGATTCAGGGTGAAAAAGTTCGAACTGAAAGCTCCTGAACAAGAAAAGAAGAAATAGTGATTTAGATGTTTTTGGATCCTGCTCTTAGTTTTCTGCTTGCGTATCACCCGGTAATCGCCGTGACTGTGTTCTCGGTTATAGTCCTCATTATAATAAATGTATTCTACCGCATACTCATGAACCAGGCTGATGCAAAGCAGCTCAAGGAAAAGACAAAAGAACTGAACAAGCAGATGAGGGTTTTGCAGAAAGAAGGAAAAAGAGAAGAGTCAAATAAACTTCTTTCTGAAGTTATGAGAGAGAATTCACGCCTGATGAGGATGACGATGAAGCCAATGCTTGTATCGTTTATAATCGTAATAATTCTCCTGCCGTGGCTGAGCGAAGCTTACGGCGACCGCATAGTCACTTTTGAAAACGACGCTGGAAAATTCAGCTTCCGCAGCGTCGAGTACCAGGTCTTGAAGTCAGGGCAATTAATAACTGTGAACGGCCAAGAAACCTGCAGTGCACCGTGCGCGCAGAAATTTGGCGACTCTTTCCTTGAAATTACGAAGGAATCGGACAATATAAAATTCGCGCCAGTTGTTGCCATGCTCCCTGTTCAGCTGCCTGTTATCGGCAACAACCTTGGCTGGCTCGGATGGTACATACTTGTTTCCGTACCAGTCGTGGTATTCACCAGAAAATTGATGAGGATATACGCATAACCGCATTGATTTACGGCTCTATTTAATTCTTTCTTTCTAAATCCTATCCATGGAAGAATTTCTTTCAAGAAGCCACGGCATATCGTCGTGCGGCCAGAACCCAGGATCAAGGCCAGTAGAAGAGCTTATCAGGAACGGAATAATAATCCTGGACAAGTGGTCCGGACCGACAACGCATGACGTTTCAGCGACAGTGAAAAAAATCCTCGGTCTTAAGAAGGTAGGCAGTTCCGGTACATTGGACCCTGGCGTGACTGGGGTGCTGCCTATAACACTGGAAAACGCTTGCAAGATTATTCCGGCGCTGCAGCATTTGGACAAAGAGTACGTCGGGATCATGCAGCTGCACAAGGATGTTGATGACATAGAACTGAAGAAAGTAGTCAACAGCTTCGTCGGAAGGATAAAACAGCGGCCTCCTGTAAGGTCGGCTGTCGCACGCAGAGAAAGGGAGCGGACTGTATATTCGATGGAAATAATTGAAAAAGAACAGAGAAATGTATTGTTCAAGATAAGATGCGAAGCAGGGACATACGTGCGTGTAGTATGTCACCAGATCGGCACGAAGATAGGCGGAGCGCATATGAAAGAGCTGCGCAGGACAGAAGTAGGAAGGTTCAGTGAAAGTGATTGCGTGAAGATTCAGGACCTTGCAGATGCTTATTATGAGTGGAAAGAAAGCAGATCAGAGGAAATAAGAAATTACATCCTTCCTGTCGAGGCGGCTGTCGAGCATTTGAAGAAAATAATAGTCAAGGATTCCGCTGTCTTTTCCATAGCATCAGGATCGCCTGTCTACTCGACAGGAATCTCAAAACTGAGTAAAGGAATCAGTGAAAAAGAATTAGTTGCAGTTCTTACATTGAAGGGCGAACTGATAGCTATAGCTAATGCGAACATGGATTCTGACGGAATGATGAAAAAGAAAGGACTCGCAGCAAAGACTGACCGCGTGGTAATAAACAAGAAACTTTACCAGAGATAATCATTATTAAATCCTTTTTCTCCAATGTATTTGCATGCTTTCAAAAGAACTTCTTGAAATACTGGCGTGCCCGAAGTGTAAAGGCGATCTGCTGTACGAAAAGCAAAAGAAGAGACTTACGTGCAGAAAATGCAGGCTTCGGTACGGCATACTGAAAGGCGACATTCCCAACATGCTCATAGACGAAGCTGAAAAGTTCTAGTTCATCTTCTTGAGACCTTCCCACCAGAAGCCGTCGCTCTTCTCTATCTCGTCAAGAATTTTCCTGGCAGAATCGGTCCTTATTATTGACCTGACTCTTTCTATGAATTCTGCGGCATGCTTGTAGCCGTTGACCATGTGCTCTTTTGCGCTTAACGCAGCCTCTAGATAATCAGCGTCCTTTGCGACTATGGATTCTTTTGTCTCTTTTTCATTGAATTCTTTCAGAAGTTCTATGTATTCTTTCCCTATGTTTTCAGGCAGCAGTTTTGACTGGTCGATTGCGGCTTTCATTTCACCTTCTTCCATGTCTATGTAGTTCTGCGCAATCTTGTGAAGGTCCCCTATTCTTGCTTCCGGTATATCATGGAAGATAATCATTCTTACAACCTTGTCCCTGTCGCACTTCTCCAGCACGGCGATCAAATAGCCGATCACGATTGTCCTGTATATGTGTGAGGCAACGTTGTCCGGCTTTGATATCCCGCTTATTGACCAGCCTGTCCTGTCAGTCCTCTTTAGCGTACCAACTTCAAAAAAGAAATTGACCAAATCTTTCATTTTAAACACCTTTCCTGTATTTTTAGCTTATGCGCGCAGTATAGAATTCCTAGAAATTCACGCGCATCGCATCCTTAACAATTGCAGGCGAAAAGTATTAAAAAAGAAAAAAAGCGCTGGGAGGGAGATTAGTTCGCGCAAGACGGCATGATTTTCTTCTCACCGCTTTTAGGAAGGATGAAAGCACGGTAAGAAGGAAAACTAGGTTTCCTTCTTGCGTATTGAACTCCCGCTCCCCCGAAAGGGAACAAGCTGACTGGTTTCTTGATTAACTTTCTTGATACAACTTCTTTAGAAAAGAAGCTGTTTCCAGGCTTGCGCATTTGACCAAGCTCTGCCATCCCAGCATAAGTAATAAATTCGTTTCTATAAAACTTTATATTCTCCTCCGATATATTCTCACTAGCTGATGGATATGGTACTTGACATTATACTGCTTTTTGACATAGCACTGATACTTATTGTCGCCAAAATATTCGGCGAGATAGCTGAGAGGATCGGCGTGTCTTCATTGGTAGGCGAAGTCATTGCCGGTGTCGTCCTGGGGCCGTTGCTTGGGATTGTAAAGCCGGATGCGTTTCTTGAACAGATATCAGCATTTGGCATCATGTTTTTGCTGTTCCTGATAGGACTGCACACGAATTTTGACAGCGTGAAGAAGGACGTCTACAAAGGCAGTGTTCTGGCGCTGTTAGGATGCGGACTGTCGTTTATCGGCGGCGTGGTTATAGGCACATTTATTTTCAATAATGTCGAGACCGGAATATTTCTTGGCATAGCTATGGTGTCAACAAGCACTGCAATAACATTGCGCAGTCTCATAGACATAGGCGAAATAAAGACAAGAGTATACGAGGCTTCTCTGTCGATAGACATGGCAGACGAGGTAATAGCGATATTATCACTGTCGCTGCTTGTTACATATTTCACTTATGGAGTACTGCAGATATGGACGGTAATTGCGCTGTTCTTTGCAGTGATCGGATTCTTTTTGGTAGTGACCACAGTAGGGTCGAAGATTGTCAGCAAGTTCCTGGATTCATTCAGGCTTATGCGCGATGAGCAGATATTTCTGTCGATACCCATTGTCATAGTTTTTATTGTAGCTTTCATAAGCGAGGAAGTAGGCATAGCAGGCGTAACAGGTGCTTTCCTTGCAGGTATTGCAATGAATAAGTCAAAGCTTGCAGAAAATATAATAGTTCCAAAGGTAAAAGTCATTGGATACGGATTTTTCATACCTCTGTTCTTTGCGTATTCTGCTGTTCTATTTGATTTGAATACTCTTTGGACATCTGCAGGTGTGATAATCTTGATGCTTGCTGTCGGCATTCTTGCAAAAGTCATAGGCACTGGTTACTTCAGCAGGTTCTACAGGTTCGACAGAAGAGAACAGCTGCTAATAGGAATAGGCATGATACCAAGGGGAGAGTATTCCATAGTAATAGCGCAGATAGGGTTGGCAGCTGGCATGATAACAAACCAGCTGTATACGATAGTTGTCGCGTTTGTTGTAATATCAATACTCATAACTCCGATACTCATCAGGTTCGCGCATAAATCGAGGAAATTCTAGCTACAGAACAGCATACTCCACGTACATCTTCATTTCTTTCTGGAGTCTTTTTCTTTTCCAGACGCGGTAGCATAAATACGCGAATCCCAGTATACCGAGGACTATCAGCAAAATAGCAATAATATCTATTGGTGACGGTGTTGGTACCTGTGCTGCAGTGTCAGCTGCCTTAGCAACAAGAGCCTCACTCTGGACTGTGCTTGCTGTATAGTAACTTGCTCCAGAAGAAAAAAATCTCAGGAATCCTGTAAAAACAAAAACAACTGATAATGACAAAACAACTATCCAAGAATAATACGACGGCTTGAATAATTTTTCTCCTTTTTCAGTCAGTGTATAGTAAATCCATTTGTTTGTACTGTCCTTCTTTTTTATCAGGCCGGCCGATTCCAAAATATTCAGGTGCTCTGCAACGGTTGTGACGTGTTTGTTCAGTATCTTGGATATCTCGCTGGCTGTATACGGACGCTTGAGAAGCATTTTGATTATGCTTTGCCTGGTATCGGCGCTTAATGCCTTTAATGCAGTCTTGTCGAGGGTTTCAGCCATGAAAAACACTTTTTTACAGGTTTACTATTGACCCTATAACAGAAAAAGCATTTTAAAGACGATTTTTTATTAGGGTGAAAGGCCTAGTGTTTAATTTTCCCTGACGACAATCTTGCACGGCGTCGGAAGCTTGTAGCTGGCCTGCTTTAGTGCGTTCTTTACAATGGCAATGTTGACAGTATTAGTTCTTACTTCTATTATTTCCTGACCAGCATGCACGCGGGCTGCTGTGCTGATAGGGTTTCCGAATGACTGTCTCATACCCTGCTGGAACCTGTCTGCTCCTGCGCCTGTTGCCAGAGTGTTTTCACGCAGAACCTGGTGTGGATAAACGCGGATCTTCATGAAGAATCCTGTACCTTTTCCTAGACTTTTTTCGAGCAACTGGACAGCTGATACGCGTGCAGATTCCAGCGCATTGTGTCTTATCTGGACGTTTCTTTCTGATACAAGAAACAAAGATTTTTCATAATTACCTTTTGCACCGAGCTCGAATTCTGTTATCTTCGGCTTTGGCACTCCCTTAACGTAGCCCTTTTTTGGCACCCTTGTGCTCTGCCTTGTATTCGGCCGCTGAAATTTTCTATAACACTTGCCTGGACGAAGAGCCATTTATATCACCAATTATATGTATCCAAAATCTTCCGGCTGGAGGCTGAATTCCTCGCCGTTTTTCTCCTTCATCAGCTTTGCTATAAGCCAAAGAACGAATGCAACAGACTTCTTTCCCTTGTTGTTGCACGGAAGAATAATATCAAGGAATGACGTTTCATTGAACGTGTCTGCGAGGCCGATTATAGGTATCCTCATCTGTATTGCTTCCTTTATTGCCTGCTTGTCAACTGACGGGTCAACAATTATAAGCACGTCTGGCTCGAAGAAGTTCTTGTACGTAGGATTTGTAAGAGAGCCAGGCATGAACCTGTTCACGATGGCTTTGCCGCCGACGACTTCTGCGAACTTCTTTGCTGCGTCGTGACCGTTCTCCTTTCTTGACACTATCAGTATGCTTTTCTTTGTTGAGAGGAAATTAGCAGTAAAAGATATCCTTTTGTCGAGCATGCCAACGTTCATGACAGCCAGTCCGTTGGATCGCACTTTATAGATAAACCTCTTCATGTCAGCCGTCCTTGAAGTCATTCCTATGTATACTCCTGCTGTCAGATATTTTTCCCTTGGAACTAACAATTTTTCCGGCATTAAATCACCAATAATTATCGTTAAAGATGGATAACTTTTAAATTGCTTATTAAAAGGCTGTTTTTGCGGTCAGTGGAGCTTCTTTGGCATTTCTCTCTTAATAGTTATAGGAAGCACGCCTTTTTCGAATTCAAATTTAGCAATAGATTTCGGTTCGTGGAGGTCTGTTTTTATAAGTACGGGGGCCCCCATGGATATCTGCAGTGCCCGCGCAGATATTATTCTCGTCTTTTCGAATCTCGTCATCCCGTCATAAAAAAACATTATTATGCACCACTCACTTTCATCTTAGACAAGCCAAACTTTTAAAGGTTATAAAACGGACAAAAATTTTATAGTCCCTGCCTGCCCTTGATTTTATTCAGAAGAGAAGACCTTAATTTTTCAGCTTCTTTTGTATTCAAGCCCGGTATTATTCCCTCGGAAAAGCGCAAAGCACCGTATAGTCCCCTTCCCGTGCTGATGCCTGCTGTCTGTACCCAAACGTCGCTCAGATTCAATATACGTGCCATAATACCCCTGTTTATGTCAATATTCTGTATCCTGCTGTATGGTATTGTTGCGGAATGCTTGCGCATAACACCCCATTTTACATTAAGCGATTTTCTTGAAGTCTCAAATGAATACGAATTGTACATAAGCTTGCCCCATACACCGCTTAATACAAATGAAATAAATATTGCAATGCCAGCGTAAGTAAAAATAAATGAATCTGCAGCATCGATAAAATTTAATGAAAACGCCACTAGGAATATACCGACGAATGCAAAAATAAGGATAAATGACCAGAAGTATGACCACCAGAAAAGATAGAAAGATCTAGGATGAGGCCTGTTCATATAATCATCCTATGTATCCCACGTCCCCGCCTTTCTTGGGCTTTGATATCTCCTGCATCATCTTCTGGTGTATTATATCTGTCTTCTTGATGTGCTCTTCCATTTCCTTTATAGTTTTCTCGAATTTTGTCATATCGATTTTCAGCCTGAGAATCTTTATCAGGATGTGAAGAACCCTGTCAGCAGCTTTGGGGTCTGTAACAACAGGCATTCCGAATGTTTCGCCCATCAGGCATAACCCGTCTATGTTGTGGTTTCTCCCAAGCCCAATCAGAAGACCTGTCGCACCTACTATTGTACCGACAGGATGATCTTTTCCAAATATTATGTTGTACTTCCCGTATTTTTTCAATAGGGTCTTGTCGTTGACTGCGCCGATGATTCTCGGCTCTGAAACAGCGCGGCCTTCAGCAAAGCCGCCGAGTGTTATTATTTCTTTTGCGCCTATTTTTTCCGCGAAGGTCAGTATAGTTTCGCATACGTTGTAGTGGCCTTCTGGAGTGATGCTCTGCGTATCACCTGTGAGTACAATTATGTCACGGTCTTTTCCGTGCTTGTAGTAGAATTCACATTTTAACAAAGATATTGTCGAATCATTCTGCAGCAGTACCAGTGGAAGAAAATACGGTGATATGAGCTCCGCGAACTTTTCCATCTTCAGCTCGCTTATGAGATAACCAGCTGCAACGCGGCCGACGTTCCCTATGCCAGGCAGACCTTCAATAATTATCGGATTCTTCAGTTTCACCTTTTTTATAACGTTTATCTGGGTTTCCATAGACAAGACACCTACGGTTTCTTTTCCTTGTTATCTTCCCTTTTTTCAAATATTACTTATTTAATCAATTACGGATGCAATATATATAAACACAATCCATGATATAAAAAATGGATTGTGGTATACAGGTGAATACTATAATACCATTGTTTGACAATACTGGTATTCACCATGTATAAAAGAATTCTGTTATACTAGAATGGATTACTTCCCAGACATTGTTACCTAATCGGGGTATGATATCTTGAAACGTATTTTATCAAATTGAGCAGTTTTCTTCTCCCGAGTTTCAAGTCGATATCAGCAGCTTCTGCTGGTGTTTTTCCTTTCAAACTCATAT
>JACPVU010000009.1 GCA_016191585.1 archaeon | reverse complement strand
GCCATGCTAAAGAAGGTGCAATGGTAAAAATACTTACAAATATGGGCGGTTCTGTATTAAGAAAATATGAAAATTGGTACAATACAGGAAATAACCATTATTTAATGGAAGGCAATATCAAGAATATGGATGTCGTAGAACCAATAAAACAGGAAAATGAATACTTTTGCGGTCCTGCGTCATTAAAGGCGTCATTTAATTTATTAAACGGATCAGACATTTCCCAAACGGAATTGTCAAAACTTGCAAAAACAACAGAAGAAGACGGGACGTCGAAAGAAAATATGGTAAAAACATCAAAAGACCTTGGTTATAAAAGCGATATAATCAGGAACGCGAGTTTTTCTGATATAATGCAGCTAAAGAAAGACGGGGCGAGCGTAATAGTTGACTGGTTTGACACCGACACATCACATTATTCTGTTGTGGATACCATAGACGATAAAAACATATGTATTATGGATCCCTACGAAGCGAGTTATAAAATCTATGCACATGATGAATTCGATAAAGTATGGTTCAGCTTTTTCGACGACAAAATAAGTGCAGATAATTTTGAACGCAGAGAATGCATTTCTATTCACAAATAGGTATTTTCATCATTTCTTTGCAACCGAGAACTCGGTTGTCTTGTAGATGCGTTCGGGCCTGAATTTCGTCTTGAACCTGAGAAGGTATTCTCCGCTTCCGCCGAAATTCACGTGGCTGAAGCCCATTTTCTTGAGCATCGTAAGCTCGGCTATTATCGCGAATTCTCCGAGATATTTGTGTTCGTAGTTGAGCAGGCCTAAAGAAGAGTAAAAATTATTTGAATTTGGCATTTTCCAGCCGCCTGATATTGTGCAGGGTTCTCCGTCAACAAGAAGGGTCTTTATTATTTCGTATCCGTCGAACCCTTCTTCTATTGCATTTACGCACCTGTCTTTCTCCACGCGGTCAAAGCCTGCCCGCTTTGATGACCACTTCCGGAATATTTCCATAAGTTTTCCTTTTTCTACACTATGTGTGTCAACTAATTTTATCTCATGATTCTTCTCGAAGTAGTTCTTGATGTTCCTCATTTTTTTCCATCCGGTTCCGTGAAATTCAGGGTCGAACTTCTTCAGGTCGTACACAGGCCAATAATATATGTATACTGGCTTTCTGGCAATGCAATTGGCTGGCAGCTTAGTCAGTATGCCATTTCTTGTCTCGTCTGTAAGCTCGAGGATGATCTTTTTTGCGCCTGATTTCATGGCAATATTAATGGCATCTACCAGGATGCTGACTTTCTTATTTTCAGGCGCAACAGGCTCTGATATGAATTTCCATATGGTTTTACCCTTTATTGCTAAAACGCCTTGTTTGTTTCCGGAGCCTATGAACACAGATTTGTATAAATTTGATGAATTATGAAGAAGGTAGTGATAATTGTGCTCGGGCATGCTGCCGTTCGCCTTTATGCTGCTAACTATGTAATTCTTTTCTTCTACAGCATCGATTACGCGCATAACAGTTAATTATGATGAATAGTTTATATTTGTTGAAAAAAATAATAATCGTTAGGTTAGTAGTGTTGTTGTAGTTGTGGACAAAAGAATTACCAGAAACAAAAACGGCAAACGACTACTTTACACCTTACTTTTACACGAACTTGTCGAGCTTCTGTTCTTTTCTCATCAGTGCCGTCTTTATCTTGTTGATGAGGGTCTTGATGTCTTCCGGATTGTCGACGAAGTTCAGCTTGTCTGTTTCTATGATAAGCTTCGGGCCAAAGTTGTATCTGTTGATCCATTCGTCATAGAGCTTCTGCAGTTCGTCGAGATAATTGTTGTCAGGCCTCACAAGATCCAGCTCGAAATCACGGCCCCTGCTCTTTATCCTTTCTTTCAGCACGGAAACAGGCGCCTTCAGGTATATTATGAGATCAGGCGGCTTTATTTCGTCGTAAACTAATTTGCAGAATTCCGTATATCTTTTTGCTTGGTCAGGCGAGAAATTGCCGTTCTTTATGTGCAGCTTCGCGAAGACTTCCATATCCTCATATATAGAACGGTCCTGCACAGCAGAATGAGGAAGCATGGATATGTTCTCATGTGACACGAACCTCGTCATCAGGAAGTATCTTTGCAGCTTGTACCCCCATTTTTTCATGTCTTCGTAGAACAATGGCAAATACGGGTTGTTTTCCACGACTTCCTCGTGCTTCTTGAAGCCGAAAACTGATTCTAGAATATTGGCCACGGTCGTCTTGCCTGCTCCGATGTTGCCTGATATGCATACAAAGTGCTTTTTCACTTTCACACCACCCAGTACATGTATGAAATATACCCTGTTTTCACTATAATCTTCAATCTTAAAAGCATATAGGAGATAGTCAAAGTCAGTGAAATTACATGCAGAAGATAAGTGCATCAAAGATAAGGATAATAAGAACGTGCCCTGTTAAATACGCTCTTACATACGGAAGCAAATTAATCGACCTTGATGTCCCCAAGGTCGAGACAGAATACAATTTCTACAGGAACGTGGTGTGTAACGCATTCAGTGAATTCTACAAAAAGAATTTCAAAAATGACAAGAGCTTCGCCAACTATGGTCAATATCATATAAACGTTCACATGAAAGAGCTGGCAAAAGAAGGCAAGGAACTGATTTTTGCCGATGTAAAAAATTTTGAATACGTCTCAAAATCCAGGAAAGTACTGGAAAGGTTTTACCAGGAAAATATCAATGAAGACAGAAATAATATAGAAGTGAACAGGCACGTATCAGTTTTCATGAAAAATAACATCTATGATATAATACTTAACGGTGTCATAGATTTTGTCAAACACAATGACATAATTCTTATAAGAGATTATAAAATGGGGGCACGAAAGGGCGATGAATTTGACATAGAAAAGGATCCCCAGCTTGGAATATACAGCCTTGCAATAGAAATGCTGGAAAAGAAAAGGCCCGTCATAGAATCGTATATACCTGGTTATGATAATGTGAAGACAGACAGGAAGAAAAACCAGTTCAGCGATGAAGAACACAAAAGAGTAAAGGAGATAATAATTGAAACTTTTGATAAAATGAATGAGCTGAATATAAGATTAGTAAAAAAACAAAAAATAGAGCCCCACTACAGCGAACACTGCAGGTTCTGCAACCATACGTATTCTGGTGCTTGCGACAAATACACGAAAGAGGGATGGCTCGATACTATGGACGGTACAGCTGTAAAAATTTCTATTGTAAACAGGGAAAAAGACGAAGAAATCCAAAAAACTTCAAAAAAGAAGAAAATTAAAAAGGACAAGAATCAATATGTGCTGAAATTCGGCGAACCCGGAGACGAACCAGTAATGGACCTGAAACCAGAACAACCTGGTCAGGACTACAAAATCGAGCTGCCCGAGATACAGATACCTGAGATACGGCTGCCTGAAATACAACTGCCTGAAATAATCCTGCCCCAGATACAAATGTCTGACAAAAAATGCGCTTGTTCGTTGTCGTGTCTGTGTACTGCACAGAAGAAGTCTTGGTGCACGCGCACATTAATGCATCCACGATGGCGTTGTGCTGCTGCGCTTCCGGCGTTGCTATGCACGAGTCCTGCAGGCACATCTGTGACCTGCCAACAACAGTGTCGGTTATGCTCCACTTTGCTGTGCAGCCGGATATGTCTATTTTCTGTTCCCCGAATAAAGTGCCTGCAATTAGCACGACCACGAGAATTATCACTATCAGCATTATTGCGTATTTTCTTTCCATGATTTACATTTGTAGTGAGCAGAATAAAAAGATTTATGAGCTTTGCATTTATCATAGAGCCAATAAACGGTGATAAAATGTCTGAATATACAACAAAATTCGCAAAAGAAATAATGGAAGGATTCAAAGAAAAAGGATGGAACCTGTATAATACAGATAATGTTAGAACATTGGGGCCTGATGAAAATATCAGGAGAAGCCTTGCGGAATCCCTGGAATTAGGAAGCAAATATGTCTTGCTGCCTGTTGTTGATGACCCAAGAGATCCGGGGCAGGTCATGAACAAGCTTGATCTTGTGGCACAACAAATTAGCAGAAAAATACCTACAATAAAAATAGGCGGAAAATCGTATCCGCTGATGGGATTCACGTTAGAAAAAGAGAAAGTAAAGCTTCACGACCCTTCGGGAACTCCCGTCGACTACCCTGTTTTTGTAGGTTCCATAAAATCTTTTCTCCATGCATAATTTTTTCATCGTTGTAGTTTAACAATCCCTGTTATTAACTTACAAAATTTTTTTAATTTGTGCACAAATTTCTATTGTGGCATACGAAAAAGTATTTAAGCAAAAAATCGTCATTAAAAACTACGATAAAAATTTCCGAGAATTCCGCATTTCTGCGGAAATCCAGGGAAAGAAACATAATTGTGTTTCGTAGACACAATTTAGTTTGAGTTTCTGTTTGTTCTAGAGGATGATATAGGGAGGTTATAAAATATCATTTTCGTTTCGGCATCATATATGTTCAAAGATAGCTTGCAAGCAAAAAAATGAGATTTTTGGATTGGATGCTTAAAAACAAAAAATATCCGGAGGTAACTTTTATGGCAGAATTCGTTGATGAAATAGCTAATTTTCAGGTTCAACAGGCTCACATTGCTGTCGTTGGAACAGGTGGGGGCGGTTGTAACACTGCGACAAGATTGAGAGAAGTGGGCGTAGCAGGGGCCCAGGTAATTGCGATGAACACAGATGCAAAACACCTTGCTATAACAAAAGCCGACAAGAAAATTCTTCTAGGAAGAGAACTAACACGCGGTCTCGGTGCAGGAGGCTTCCCTGACGTTGGTAAGAAAGCTGCAGAGGAGTCGAGGAACGACATAAGGACTGCCCTGCAGGGATGCGACCTTCTATTCCTTACGTGCGGCCTCGGCGGCGGTACAGGAACAGGATCAGCTCCCGTCATAGCATACATTGCAAAAGAGATGGGTGCAATCGTGATAGCTGCCGTCACAATACCGTTCAAGATCGAAGGTGCGCGAATCGTAAAGGCAGAAGAAGGATTGCAGAAGCTGAGGGAGGTCTGCGACACAGTTATCGTGGTTGAAAACCAGAAACTCGTGGAGCTGGCAGGCAAGAAACCCCTGAAGGAAGCATTCGCACTCGCAGACGGACTGATTGCTACGATGATAAAGGGAATTACAGAAACAATATCACAGCCATCGCTGGTAAACCTAGACTACGCTGACGTGAGGACAATAATGAGATCCGGCGGCGTGGCAACGATAGGCGTTGGTGAATCAGATCAGCAGAACAGGGCAAAAGAGGCGATAACTAAGGCGCTTTCACACCCATTGCTTGACGTGGATTATTCAGGTGCAACAGGCGCACTTATCCAGGTCATAGGCGGCGAGGACATGAAGCTTGACGAGATTGACGAAATCGGACAAACAGTCGCTCAGCACATGGATCCATCGGCGCTGGTAATGTGGGGCGCAAGGATACTCCCTGAATACCAGGGAAAACTCCAGGTCATAACCATCATAACAGGTGTCAAGTCACCATACATCCTTGGAAAGACCGGAAAGCTGATGCAGCCTCAGAAAAAGGCCCAGAACGACCTCGGAATAGAGGTGCTCGTATAATCAGGGTCGGCAGGGAATATCAGTCTTCGTGATTGGTATTTCTTTGTCTTCACCCTTTCATGCTGGTGCCCTAGCGAAATTGGGGGCATCATGGCATGTACATAACAAATTGTGCATGTCTTCGGGTTAGCAGGGGAACAACTGACGAAAATAAGTCAAGAAGAATCGGTGCAAACAATCTCGATAAAGTGTAATAGTTTACAGGTACGACAACTCCAATGGCTCAATGCCATGTAACGAACCGTCAAAGCCTGTAAGTCACAGGCCTAACTGAAAAATAATTGTTTGTGGAAAATACGGTTCTATTTCGCCTGCTAACTTCCCTTTTATTTTTTTAAAGAACTTCACGAAACCAGGTGCATTATACATGGGATTGGTAAAAATAAGGAAAAAGATATTCAAGAGAGAATTCCTAGACTATAAAATTGTCGTCGTTGTATTTGACATCTGCGAGCTGTCCCAGGAAGACGGCAACATGGTAGTCGAGATAAACAAGGTGTTCTGGATGTTTCCTATGATGAAGGGAATGGACTTTGACGACCAGGAAATCGAGAAAATGATCCAGAAAGAGAACACCTTCACGAAGTAATTTCTATCTTTTGATGAACAATTACCTGTGTCCGATAGTAAGTAGTATTTAAAGATTTTGGTCAAAAACACCGGGAATCCTGGTATATTTGATGTATTTATAAACTTAAGAACAGTATCAATTAATATGAAAATTTATTTGCCTAATAGTGTCTGGATAGGAAATATAGATCAGTTTATTCGTTCTTTTGATGCATCTGATGAAAATATTTTAGAGATAACATCACATGAAAAATGGGTTTCAGTTCATCCTGTCGTTTTATGCATGATAAGTGCTTTAGGACTATTTATGAGAGAGAAAAAAGCGGAAATAAAATTTAAGAAAATGCAAGCAAAATCAAAGCATTATTTTGAACGAATGGGGGTATTCGAATTTTTACAACTAGTCTCCGAAATTAAAATAACTAAACATGAATCTGCGGGACGTTTTATCCCGGTCCAAAAAATAACAAATTCCAAAGAATTAGACGAATTCATTAAAGAAATGATTCCCTTGCTGCATGTAAAGTCGGAACAGGCAGAACCAATAAAATATATAGTCAGTGAACTAGTAAGAAATGTTTTTGAACATGCCAATACAACAAATGGTGCATTTGTCTGCGCACAATATTACAAAAAAAGTAATACAATAAGAATAGGGGTTGTAGACACCGGGATTGGAATAAAAAATACACTCACTATGCATCATCATCCGAAAGATGACAAAGAAGCCATACTTTTAGCATTAACGCCCGGTATAACAGGAACTACAAAAAAAGTAGGCGGAACAGAATTCAATGCTGGTGCCGGGTTATTTTTTATTAAATCGTTAGCTAAAATAAAGAGAAATTTCTTCATGATATACAGTGGGGCTGGAATGTATAAGCTATTAAAAACACCCAAGAACAGGCAAACAAAAATATTCACTGATCCATTGAAAGATCATATATCTTGTAACTATAATTTTCCTATTTGGCATGGAACCGTTGTTGCAATTGATTTGTGCTTAGATGAGGATATAGATTTTAATCGTTTATTGGATCTTATCAGAGAAGCTTATAGGGAAGGAAGAAAAAGTCAAAGCACCAGATATAAAAAACCGAGGTTTATATAGCATGGAAATAAAACTTTATGATATTGTAGGTAAATTTGCAGAAAATAAAGACTTGGCAAGAGAAATAAGAACAAATAAAATATTGCCAGCCCTGGAAAAAAATGACAAAGTTATATTAGATTTTGGCAACATAGAAGCCACTACGCAATCGTTTATTCACGCTCTTATAAGCGATATAATTAGGAAAAAAAATATAGACGTTCTAAAAAATATTTATTTTAAAAATTGCAATATTACGGTCAAAAAGATAATTACTATAGTAACAGAATATATGCAGGATAGTTCTTAATCTATTCAATTACCCTACAGAATAAGCTACATAAATACAGAAAGAAAAAAGAAAAAAGGGAATTATACAATCTTTATGGTCTCAATGGAATAGCACAGTGGACATTTCATCGTCCTGTAGGACCACTGGAAGTCGCACCCTTTGCATTTCCACGTTTCGATGTATTGCTTGATATATTTGCTTTTTTTACGAACCATTTAGTCACCAGGATTCCAGCATTCTGTCATTGCGAAAAAGTACCCGTTAATTACGCTAGAAGTAACTCTAACTATGTGCCTGGCACATATATATTGTTAATTATATGGTGAAAAGGCTGTTTTATAACCTACAAGTAGTATAATTTCAGTCTGCATGTATTTGTAAGAGGATTAATCCAGTGTTTTCAAATACTTCATCAGTCTTGGATGTATGGAAGTGGTAAAATATTTCCTTGCATCAGACGGCTTTATCCACTTCAGTTCGACGAATTTTTTCCCAGCTTTTTCCCTGCCTCCAATAGGTTTGCAGAGGTAGTAGATTGAAAGGAACTTCCGCTTTTCCGGATAGGTTTTTGCGAATATGACCGTCTTAATATCGATTTTCAGCCCTGTTTTGACCTTGACTTCGCGCTTCAGGCAGGACTCGAGGTCTTCATTGTACGACGGTCTTCCTCCTGGAAATGTCCAGGAGAGTTTCCTGATATGCGGGTCATTAATCCTTTTTCCTATCAGGATTTTTCTGGTCTTGGAATTGTATATGATTCCTAAAACATTGACCAGAAATACTCCACTGTCAAATTGCGCCCATTTCATAATGTTCTTGTATGCAGGAACAGATTAAATACTATCTGATTTTCGCCTTGTATCTTTTCATCAGCAGCGAGTTGCTCACTACGCTTACAGATGACAGTGCCATTGCGCCGCCTGCTATCATCGGGTTCAGCAGCAATCCTGTGCTTGGGAAGAGCGCGCCTGCTGCTATCGGTATCAGCGCGGTATTGTAGGCAAAAGCCCAGAACAGATTCTGCTTTATCTTTTTTACGGTGTAAGCACTGAGGTCTATGGCTGTTATAACATCTCGTACATCATTTTTTATCAGGACAACGCTGCCTGTTTCTAATGCAACATCAGTGCCAGAGCCGATGGCTATGCCAAGGTCAGCCTGTGCAAGTGCAGGCGCATCGTTTATGCCGTCGCCTACCATGGCAACGACCTTGCCCTTTTTCTGCAGGCTCTTTATTTTTCCTGACTTCTCATGGGGCAGGACGCCTGCTATTACGCTGTCTATGTTGAGATGGTTGGCTATTGCTTTTGCTGTCCTTTCGTTGTCTCCTGTAAGCATGACGACTTCCTTACCCATCTTATGGAGCCGCTCTACCGCTTCTGTTGCGTGCTCTTTTGGCGTGTCAGCAACAGCTATCATGCCGAGGATTTTTCTGTCGTAGACAACAATCATCACTGTCTTTCCCTGGTCTTCCAGCTCCGACATGCTTTTTTCAATATCAGATGCCCTTATCTTAACTTCTTTCATCATGGCCCTGTTGCCGAGGACGATTTTCTTTCTGTTGTATGTCGCAACTACGCCCTTGCCCGTCACGGACTGGAAATGGCTGGCTTTTGGCACCTGTATTTTCCTGTTCTTTGCCTCCTTGACTATGGCTTCTGCCAACGGATGCTCAGATCCTTTCTCGGCTATTGCAGCCAGCTTCAGCACATCCTTCTCGTCCCCGTTAATCGTGACTATGTCTGTGACTTCTGGCAGCCCCTTTGTCAGCGTTCCTGTCTTGTCGAAAACAACCGTTGTCGTGCGCCTCGCTGTTTCCAGTGCCTCGGCATTCTTTATCAGTATCCCGTGCTCAGAAGCCTTGCCCATGCCGACCATTATCGCTGTTGGCGTTGCAAGGCCCAGTGCACAGGGGCATGCTATGATAATGACAGCTATGAATATCGTCAATCCGAAAACAAGCGGCGTTATCGTGACAAATGCAGAAAGCGCAGTGCCTGTTAGCAGCGTTGTTCCGAGAAATGCCCACAGCAGCGAGGATGCAAGCGCAATTATAATCACGGCAGGCACGAAATACGACGCAATCTTGTCTGCCATTCTTTGTATCGGCGCTTTTGACGACAATGCGCCTTCAACGAGGTTTATTATCTGCGAAAGAACAGTGTCTTTTCCGATTTTTGTGGCCTTGATTCTTAAAACACCGTTCTTGTTGATTGTGGCGCCTATGACAGTATCGTTTTTATTCTTCTCTACAGGAATAGACTCGCCGGTTATCATCGACTCGTCTACAGTGCTGTGGCCATCTACGACAATGCCGTCTGTCGGTATCTTCTCGCCTGGCTTGATCACAACTATGTCCCCTATTTCTATTTGCTCAGCAGGAACCCTCATCTCACGGCCCTTTCTTATAACAGTTGCGGCCTTGGGCTTCAGGCCTATCAGCTTTTTTACAGCCTCTGAAGCCTTGCCCTTTGAGATAGCCTCCATGTATCTGCCAAGAAGTATGAGAGTTATTATTACCGCCGCAGTGTCAAAGTACATGCCGCCTGCTGCTGTTGCTTGCGGGAAGAACGCCACAAAAGAACTGTATAGATAGGCAGCTGACGTGCCAACAGCTATCAGTGTGTTCATGTCAGCTGTCTTGTTCCTTAATGAATGGACAAGTCCTCTGTAGAAAGGAAGGCCGACCCAGAACTGTACAGGCGTTGCCAGCACAAACAGAAGAATTGAGTTGTTCAGTAATTGAATATTGAATATCTCAGGAAAGCTGCCGACAAAGATTATCGCGCTCAATACAGCACCGGCAACCAGGCGTTTCTTTGTGTCGGAAATGTCTTTTTTGTTGTCAGTTTCCTCGGCAAGAACTTCGTAGCCAAGAGACCTTACAGCTGCTTCGATCTTCTTGTCGTCGGTCAGTTTGTTGTATTTCACTGCAGCTTTTTCAGTCATCAAATTCACTGTCGCATCTTCCACGCCTTTGATGCTTTTCAGCTTGTTCTCTATCTTTGCCACGCACGACGCGCAATGCATGCCCTTTATAACAAATCTCTTTTCTTTCATAAAAACATCGTCCTTTCTTTCATGAAAACACCACACAAAATTATCAAATAAAAAGAAAAACAAAAATTCAGCCTAGCACTTGCCGCAGCAGTTTTTTTTCTCCTTCTTTTCTGCTTTTTTCATTCAAGTCCCTCCATTATACGTTATATTATTATCCTCCGCAGCCGCAGCCGCCACCGCCTGCCCCGCACGATCCTCCTTTTGGAATGTCCTGGGCAACTGTGTTCAAAACAGGAACGTTCCCTGCTTCGTCCTCAACAACTATCTGTCCTTTTCCCATACCCATGAGGCACGAGAAACCGAATGTCCCTGCCTTGTCTGGCGTGAATTCGATTTTATTGTCGTTCTCGCTGACTATTTTTTTGACGTTGAATGCAGGTATCTGTATTCCCCTGTAGCAGCCGCGGACGCTGGCCATATCAACATCTAACACAACCGGCACGTTTTTCTTTAATCGTACAGGATTAGGATAATAGGTTCCACCCTGTATGGTCAGCTTGATTATCTGTTTTCCACCCTGTACAGGTGCTACTGGTGCATAGTTCTTGACAGCGTTTGCAGTTGGCGCAAATCCGTTGTTTGCTGCGCCGTTGGCAACCATTGCATATGCTCCCAGGGCAAAGATAGATATCATAAAAACAGCCCCTGCAAAGATCCATAAATGATTTTTCTTTACAACAATACTCGATTGTTGCTTTGGTTCCTGCTCTGGTTCTTGTTCTGATTCCATTTCTATTCCCCTGTTTTTAGTATGCTGCAAGCAACACTGATTTCGGTCCGTATAACATTACGAACATTGTAAGCATTGCCAGCACGAATATTAACGACACGTACGAGAACATCTCGTATTTGTCCTTCTTTTTTATTCCATCCCTGTACTCACTGCTTTCCTTGTATATCATCACGCTCATGCCTGCCATGATAACAATTATGCTCCCGATAAGGATCGGCATGAATATTACAAGATTATCATTGAGCATCATGACGGTTGTCATTGCCCCCATGATGCCGCCCATCAGTCCGGCCATCAGGCCTTCCATGATAGACATTATGCCGCAGCATCTTGCGCACCATGCCCCTATGAACATGCCAGTGATCATCCCGTACACGGATCCCATGAACATGCCGTTGGTTGCGCCTATTATAGCTCCCAGCAGGAAACCGGCCATCATCCCTATGGTCATTCCGGCCATCATTCCCAATGAGCAGTCGAAGGTATGCCTGTAAGACTTGATGTGCCATGCACCCATGCCTATCACAGCAGCCGATATAACAGTATAAATCATGTACAGCCCGTATTTCGCGTCAAAATTCTGCATGAATTTGAAATATCCAAGGTAAAGCATGGCCATTGCAGCTGCTATTATTACCGCTGCAAAAATGCCGACCTTGACCATCTGCTTTTCAACTTGCAGCCTTTTTTCAGCGTTTTTTTTGCTTTCCGGTTCTGATACATCCTTTTTGCCGTCGTCTTCTTCTTTCTCGTCGTCATCTACGATTCTTATTTTCATTGATATCCTCTTGTTATACTAGAATTCATCTGAAAACACACGACTTTAGTCGTGTGATGAAAGGGATGAATTCTGTATGACATGCTTCAAGAAACCCACATCTTTAGATGTGGGTTATATCAGAAGCATATCATTTCACTATTTTGATGCACCGTTATATACAGAAGACATCATAATATGTCTGAATATTTATGTCATATTCTTTACATATTTGATGAAAGAAACACCATATAAAACATTGTATGAAACTGGTTTCATACTAAAAAGAACATGACATCGAAGGAATTTACCCAATTAGTATAAATTCCCTATTTACGAACTTTTATATTCTTCATATAAATAGTGCGCCAGTTCATTTGCACTAATTTGCAGTTCTACTAACTGATTTTTTGTAGGTTCTTCTGAGTTGCTATGGCATCTAAAACAATTTTCGTTGTAATTTATCGGTTCTATAACCTTACCCGATACCCTTTCTCTTACATGCCATTTGATATCTCTTGTCTTATTGTAGCGTTCAAGCAAGCCATCCAAAAAATCACAGTCCAGTCTTACAAACTTTACCCACGGATGTGTATGGCGATTTCTGTCATTTAAATGGCCTTCACAAGACGCGCCTGTTTGTAAACCAATGCAAGTAAGAGCAAATACGAGATCTTTGATGCTTTCATCGACTTCATTGTATGACATAGTGTTTTTAATGTCCGGTTTGTAAAGAGACATATATATACTAAAAGCTGATAAAAATTAATACCATCAGTCAAGTAACAAACAGAAATCTTTTAATGCTTTTTATAAAATTCCGGATTCTTTTCCGGTTTAACTTCATTTCTTCTTTAGCACGACCAGATTGCTCATGCCGTGCCTTCGTCTTTCGATAAGTCCCTGCATCTCTAATTTGTCTAAGATCCTTGAGACCTTGACCTTGTCCATTCCGGATTTCATTACGAGTTCTCTCTGAAGAATGGCGCCGTCGGACTGCGCTATTAAGTCAAACATTTTCCTCATCTCAGGACCCAGTGTTCTCGGTGCTTCTGCTGTCCGCTCTTCCATTTTTTTTACGGGCTTTTCAATAATGCGTTTCTTGATTACGGCCCTTTTTGGCTCCTTTTTCTTCAGGAGTAAGTAGACACCGATAACCGCGATAATTGTGGCTATTCCGAACGTAAAATACAATATCGAGTCAGATGTCGTATGCAGGCAGGTGCCGTCAGGCAGATAGCATGTGCCGGTTTCGTTGACATTGATCTGTGTCAGCTTGTCGTTGTAGACCTTGAGCCAGACGCCGAACAGCGCTATGATTACAGCTATTACTAACATCAGTATCCCGATTTTTTTTACGACCCTCATGATTATCTCTTTCTATAATTGAGGGAAAGAGTTTAAAATCATTGTTTTCAAAGTTTCTGCTATAAATACCGGTAACATCTTGAATCTATGGATTATGATATAGACGGAGACACGGAGAAAAAACGAGCAAATCGGCTACATTATGTTGCTTCCTATAAAGGCGGAAAACGTATCGTGAATACCGGGTCCTAAACCCAATACAAGCACTGCAAATTTAAGCAGCCATGCCATATCGTCCTTGTTGTCCTTGTCCAAAAAATACAAAGCAAGAAGCACTACCGCAATTTTTACCGGTATGAATATCCAACCCCCAATCTGAGAAAACAGGAATGACGTGAACACTGACGATTCCTTATAACCGCCCAAAACAGAGACCGCGACAAAAGCGGCGCTTGCATCCAGCAGATGAGCTGATATAATCTGCGAATTGCAGGAACTCCATTTGCCCATGATACCGACCTTTGAATATTTCAGTACAAAATGCAAGGCTGCGTAGCTTATCGCAGCAACTGAAATTATTAAGACCAGTGCCATTGGATTCCTCGCATTAACTAAGACGAGCATTGCTGCAGTGATCGCCAATCCAATCCCAAAGTATCTTATGAAATTCTTCCATATGTATTTTGAAACCATAATGCCCGCAAACGCAAGCAGAAAAATTATAATGTATATCATCGGCGTTACAAACAGCGCATGATAGACGCCCAGAAACCCGAAGAAATTTATGTCCTGCAAAGCCCTTAGTGCGCCTCCGAGGAAAACAAAAGGCAGCAGGTCCAGCCACAGTGAAGTGTCGAATTTTATGTTCATTTTCACCAGTATTTTATATACCGCAAACAAAACGATTACCAGAACAGCTGCATATACTATCGTATTCACAAGGTTATAGCCCGTGTGGTCGAGCACCGGGCGGATGAAGTAATCCTCGAGAAATTTCATAGGGTCAACTCACAATTGCCGGCAATTTGCATGAATAAAGGCCTTGGATAGGCCTTTTCCGTATTGACATGTTGCAGTCAATAATTTTCAATCGTATGTCTAATTCAAGTCCTGCAACATTATGTCCTTTAAACCGGTCATTCATTATACTAGAATTCATCTGAAAACACACGACTTTAGTCGTGTGATGAAAGGGATGAATTCTGTATGACATGCTTCAAGAAACCCACATCTTTAGATGTGGGTTATATCAGAAGCATATCATTTCTTTTTGTCGAACCAGTTATACAGCCATGCTATTATATACAAACCGACAAATCCGCAAACAAAGCCGTATACGAGTCCTATCGCACTGCCGGCAATGCTTACTGAATATCCCGGATGGAGGCTGCCGTACGTTTCCATAAAAGTCCTGCCGTACCCTATAGTAGAGGCCGCAATTGTCATTGCAAACATTGACAGTCCCCACAAAATTCCGCCTGCCAGGCCAAGATTTTTCGCGTTTATTTTGTCTGTCATTTGATCAACTCCTCTGTAATTATTGCGTTGAATGAAGCTTAATACTGCGGTCTTTAGGCCGTTCTATTTGAGGCAATCTGCATAAATATCAGGGTGGTGGCTCATGTGTTCTCTCCACGACTCTTCGGTGTATCCAGATGGAGGCAGGCACTTATCAAGTGGCTGCTGTGCGCTTTTTATTTGAGCCTGATCCCGAGGCAAATCGATCATCGTATAGGCGTTGACCAAAAACACTGAAAATATAATAATTGCGGCGACTAGCAAACCTATTCCTATAGGTTTTAGCAGCGTGCGTATTGGAAGAGAATGCTTTTTACACATCCAAATGCTGAACCCAAAAGATGCCGCTGCCAGGACCAAGAGCGGGACACTGTAAGGTTCCAGAAATGCGAGCGGCATGCCTAAAATTGTCACGCCCAATATGGCTAGGACTGATATAAGAGACTGACATATAGTATGACACACAACGAACCCCGTTCCCAGTCCGCCTGCGGTCGCACTGGCAGTCCCGCCAACTTCTGCGATATTTTTATCTTTCGTGTTCTTTTTCATTTCTCACAGCTCAGCGCGTGTACTTCGAGTCTATGTACATCTTTATTTCGTTCTTTGTTTTTCCCTCTTCGCCTAACTTCTTTGCTTCCAGCGCATCGTTTATGCACATGTCGCACTCGCTTGCATGACGGTCAAAGTCGCCGTCCATATTCATGAAACAGTCGAGCAACCCCCTTCTGTGAATCCTGCCGTTATGGGGGCGTTGCATGCAGCCGCAGTAGCAGTTCACGCCGTCAAGCTTGTCCTGGTTCCCGTATGCAAATGTGTAGGCATCCCTTATTAGGGGATGGACAGATGCATATCTTGGCAGGCTGCCTTTTTCTGTATTGAATGATAAGACCACAACCGAAGCTATGACCGCCACGATTGCAATTAAAAGGATCATATGCCATGCTTTCATGTGTTTCACCCCTCAAAGCAGCACTCAAGCGCTTTTTTTGTCGCTTTTGCCATTTTTTCTTTCATTCCGCGGAGCTTTAGATTTATGCCCTTCATTCTTTGAGACCTCCATCATAAACCAGAATATCCTATAGAGTGTGAATGCAGCTTCCAGGTAGTGCTTGCATTTGTCTTCGTCCGACTTGCTTGCAACCTCGATCAGCCTCATCATCGCAGAGAGCGTGTGCTTGGAAGAGCACCATAATTCCCCTTCGGGCTTCTCCAGAAGCTCTTTCATGAGCGAAACACGAATCTCTCTTACGTTTCTGGATATTTCATAGTATTCATATTTTTTTGTTTTCATGGCCGTGAAAGCCAGGTGTTCCTCAAGGCTTATCATGTTAACAACAGCCATTGTCAGGTCCTGTGCCCTTGCTATATCGCCCTTTTCTCTGGCCGAAAAATCTGTTTTTGACTTCATAATTATAGCACCAATAAGTACAGTAACACATCAGCAACTCCCATGACAACAAGCGGTATGACGACACCCTGCAGCGGAAAATAGTTTTTGTTCATGTTGTTTTTCCTGATTAATTTGTGAAACTCGAATGAAGCAGCTGCTATCACGCTTCCCAGCAGCATGCCGAATACAAGCCTTTCCATGCCGATGATGTAAAGGTATTCCTTCTCTGTGCCTGAAATGCCCGACCAGAAAAATCCCCATATGGTCATGACAAGAAAAGCAATCGATATGATGTATTCCTGAAGGTATATTTTTCTTTTCAGCCTTTTTGCGATGAACCTGCTTGCCCAGAACGCTGTTGAAATCGTGAACGCACCTATGAGCGTGCCGACAATGGCGTCATCCACGCCAGCAACACGCGCTGTTGCTACAAGCATTCCTGTAGCAGCACTGCATAGTGGACAGTGCGCAAAGGAAATCTGTGAGAGAGATAAAAATGAAATAAGAAAAATAAAAACCAAAATCCACTGTTTCATTAACAGCCACCCACCATAGTCGGTGCACTTGCAGCCGAACGGCCAGAAGATGATGAACCACCAGACGAGGCCCTTGCCGGAATTATTCCATGCATCTCATAGTTCATTACTTCGTCTGCTGTCCAGCCTGTCGTGTCTAATGCTCCTGGGCTTGAAGCTGCTTTGCTTGATCCACTGCCTGAAGCCGTCACATCTTTGATGAGACTGTTAGTCATTCCAGAAATTTGCATTGTCTGGATAACAGCTATGCTAAGAATGACCACTGCAAGCAATATGGTTATTGTGTCGTTTTTCATTTTAGCAACCTCCTACCATTCCGCCGGACGAGCCTTTTTCAATTCCGCGATACTTGTTGGAAGCCAGGTTTATGTAGTTCACTTCTATGTTTTTGCCTTTCAACACATCAGCTTTTTGCGTGTGTTGTGCCGGGAAAAACAACGTCTTCCATTTTGCCATTTCTTCGAGTACCTGGTCATCACTGAATTCGTTGCCGTGCTTTGTTATGAGATATTTGGCAACCCCGCGCATAGCGTAGCTGTGGGCACAACTGCACGCAGCATCGCCGGCCTTGAATTTGCCCGTATCTTGTGTGAATATCACCGACGGCGCACCGCAGCAGTATTCGCATGAGATCTGGCCTGCTATTTGTATATAGCGCTGGAGCTGTTCACCAGCAAGGTTTATGCTCGTGTCGTACGACCCAAGCTTTCGTATTGTTGCTTCAGTTGCCTGCTGGTTATCTGTGCTGATATCGTCATAGCTGACACCCATCTCTTTTCCGTATATAGGCGGCACCCCTGAAGGTAAGACATTGGAAAAACTTGCTGCTTTAGGTGTACCGGTGTCTGATGCTGGTAAGGAGCTCGACGCAGTTCGTGTCGCAGTTTGAACAACCACATTCTTGGTGATTGTTTCAAGACCTGAGATTGCAAACTGGTTCATAACAAGCACAAATATTGTTATTGCCATAAGACCGTATACGATGATGTGGCTGGCTGATTTATTGCGTTTGTGATTTTTTTCAGTTTCGTTTTTTTCCTTGATCATACATCTTTCTAAGAATGAAACACCATATAGTTGAGCTGGGTGAAACTAGTTTCAGTGCTGCTTATAAGCTTTTTCGTTTAATAAAAATCATGAAAACACATAAATTCAGTATAATTGAATACGCAGGCATAGCAATTATTATATTATCCGTATTATCTTTCCTTATGCTTCTTCTAGTGTCTTTACCGGACGCAATAAAAGGACACCTGAGTTGCCAGCTTGTTTCCGGGGGCTGCACTATATTTGGCCATTTTTCAATGGAGGCTTATGTAGGATTTATATCCACGATAGTAATCATGCTGTTTGGCATTTGGGTACTAATAAAGTCAAGAAAGGAAATGAAAACTGCAATCAAAACACACGAAGCGACAAAAGAGGTAATCCAGAAATTATCAGACGACGAGAAAAAAATATACGACCATGTGATTCAGCATGATGGCATAATATTTCAAAATGAAATAGTAAAGGACCTTGGTTATTCCAAGGTAAAGACCAGCAGAATTCTTGATAAACTCGAGACGAAAGGCCTCATCGAACGCAGGCGTAGAGGAATGGCGAATCTCGTTGTCCTGAAAAAATAGGTTTCTTATCAGCATCAATATTCAGAATTAGGTTTTTCACAGTTAATCAAAAGGTCCGACAAATTCATCTTCTGTTTCATCGGCAGGAGGTTTTTTTGCATCTCTCAGTGCTTTCAGCTGCGCATATTTTGGAGTTGTTTCAAGTTTCTTTAAAATTTTAGCAGAAAACCCTTCCTTGATCATTTTATACATTTCAGTCTCTTTTACATTTTCGTCGTTGTTCAATGCATTCATGTATTTATCAATATAACCAGGGTATTGCGCAAACACGACATTTAATTCAAGGTTTGCGTTTTTGTACTTCTTCTCTTCTTCCTTGATTTCTTCCCTGCTTAATTTTGTCATCTTTTGATGATGTATGAAACGTATTTAAGTCTTTTTTCACTCGCAATTATTCAGGAACCAGTCGAGCTTCATTATCGGCACTATCGGCACGCCGTCGTGGTCAGTTATGTCTTCCTCAAGAAGCGTAACTATCACCGGATATACTTCTTTCCCTTCCTTTATCGAGTACATCTCGCACCTTTCAGCGTGCTTCTTTACAGCGGACTTCAGCGCAGATAACTTTTGCTTGCTGCTCTTCCATTTCTTGCACTCGACCAGAAATATTTTATCGTATTTCTCGGCTATCACGTCGAACTGCCGCTTCTGGCCACCGAACTTCACGACGACGTTCTGCTCTGCACAAAAACCGTTCTGGTCGAATATCCACGCCACAAGTTTCTCGAAGTACTGCCATTTCACTTGATAAGAAATCGATTCTAAGTCTGAGATGGATTTGATTGAAAAGTCTTGCATATATAATTAGATGAATTGAAGCTTTTTGAATAGTTTTATTGTTGGTCTATTCAATTCTTGTGGTAATTCTGTTTTTGAGAACCATTTTAATTCATGAATATCGTCATTTGCTTTCAATAAACCCGATTTGTATCTTGCTTTGAAAACAAGGAAAATATAATGGGTTTTGATACCATATTTGTTTGGTTCATAGTCTTCATCAAATCCGATAGGTTTCAAATCAGAAATTTGAATTCCTGCCTCTTCAGAGACTTCCCTTTTAATTGCATCAACTAATGATTCACCTTCTCTTATTTCACCACCAAGAAGATGCCATGTATTAGGATAAGGTCCAATATTATCAGCTTTCTTTCCAAAAAGCAAGTTATTATCCTTTTCTATTATTGCACTTACAATAACTCTTGTTTTCATAGATATCAATAAATTAATATTTATTAAAAACTTAAACAGCGAAAGGTCTTACTTTTACTCTGAGATGCAATTTTCTTCTTTCAAATGTTTTTCAGCCATTTCTCTTTGCCTATTTCTGTGATGGAACCGTGACCTGGATATACAGTTGTCTTGCCGGGCAGTTTTGCAAGTGTTCTGAGGCTTTCCCTCATCTTTTCCTCGTCACCGTGCGGAAGGTCCACGCGGCCGTATGCGTCCTTGAATAACGTGTCGCCCGAGAACAATATGTTTTCTTTTTCGCTGTACAGGCATATGGATCCCGGCGTGTGCCCGGGCGTATGGATGACGGTGAACTTCATCGTCCCGGCTTCTATCACGTCTCCATCAGAAACAGCAGCATCGACCTTTATTTCTTCGGCACTCTCAAAAATGCTGTTTATCTCATACTGGTTATGGTAATCAAAATTGTGCGCGTATACTTTTGCGTTTGTATGTTTCTTTAGTTTTTCAAGGTCTTCTATATGGTCCAGATGGGTATGCGTCAGCACTATGCATTTCAGTACAAGGTTTTTTTTCTTCATGTATTCAAATATATCCTTTGCGGTATGCGCGGGCACGTCTACGACTATTGCGTCTTTCCTGTCATGAGCAACAAAGGCGTTTGCTTTGTACGTAGAGTTCTCGAACCTTTCTATATGCATAACATCATATAATTATAGAAAACGACTAAAGCTTCATGGTGTATTTCAACTATATAAATAGATTTTAACGAGTATGAAAGCATGAAAAGAACAATAGATGTGCTCAGTGATAAGGAACTGATAAATCAGATAAAAGAGTCCAAAAACTCTACTGCTAGATCATGGAAAGATGTTAAAAAAGAGCTAAAACTTTAGAATTCGTCTTTATGTTTTATTGCTTCTATTATGATTATGCTATCGTAAATTTTTATAGTAATCACAATACCTGAACACAGGGCAGACACTGCATTTTGGATTTATTGGCTTGCAAATGTTCTGGCCAAATTGTACAAAAAGGTCGTTGACATCTATCCAGTATTTCTTCTGTATCAGTTCTCTTAGTGCTAGTTCTGTCTTTTCAGGAGTTTTCGTATTCACCCAACCGAGGCGGTTGCTTATCCTGTGGACGTGCGTATCGACAGGCATTCCAGGCTTCCGGAACCCGTATACGATGACAATGTTTGCTGTCTTCCGGCCGACTCCATTGAATTTCATCAGCTCGTCAATATCATCAGGCACTTTTCCGCTGTATTTTTCCATCAGTTCCGCGGATATCTGCTTTATCCTTGCTGCTTTCGTCTTGTAGTAATTGACAGAATAGATGACATTCCTTATCTTTTTTATGTCAAGACCCATCATTTTCTCCGGACTGTCGGCTAATCTGAATAACTGCTCAGACACTTTTTCTGTTGTTGCGTCCTTTGTTCTTAATGAAAGGATGCACGAGACCAGCACCTTGAAAGGATCATCGTTTTCAGCCACTTCTGACATTAGTGTTGCCGAGAACTTCTTCCTGTTCTTTTTCAGTGTACCGAGCACAAACGGAATCTCTTTGATTTTTTCCATGATGAATTTCTTGCCGGAAAAATTAAAGAAGCTGTAATTTGCTGTTAAGTCGAAAGAACGCCTGCGGCTTCAGTCATAAAATAAGTTTTGACAGCTATATATGTACCTGATGTTTTTGCAGAGTTTGGTTGAAAATAAACAGTGACGGGCTGATTTTTTGTCTTAATTCATGTTTGTTTCACTGTCAGGGAGCAAAAATTTCCCAGAATCTGTTTTAATATTTTTCTTCTTCTATATTGACAAGGTGAAACAGAAATGAAAACAAAGATTTTAACGCTATTTGTTCTGTTGTTCGTAAGCACTGCATTTGCACAGACACCTTCTGTAAATACAGCCATTGTTGTCACAGACCTTACGTCTGTTGACTCGGCAACAGCTGGTGCAGCTGTCACAAAAGCAGGAGCACCTGTCATACAAACCATGCTGGGCGATCTGTCCGACGAATCAATTTCAGACCTGAAGAGTTATGGCGTCAGGAACGTCGTGATAATCGGCGGGCCTGAAGTAGTAAAATGGTCTGTAGATGACAAGCTCAAGGCGAATGACATCAAAGTCATCAGGTTGTGGGGCATCGAAAGGACCGGAACTGCAATAGAAGTTGCAAAGCACTTCTGGTCAGGCGGCGCATCTTGCGCGGTTATTGCAGACGACACGAAGAATAGCAACATGGATTCAAAGAGGCAGCTTGCAGGATCAAACCTTGCATCAAGAATGAACTGCACTTTTATACCGGTTCCCGAAGGTACGGCACCGGCTGACGTTTTAACAACATTGAAAGACCTCAACGTCAGTACTGTATGGTATATAGGGAAAAGATCTTCGGACAAGATAAAAACTAAACTAAAAGAATTTCGTCTGAATGAAATTGTCGGCGACGACAACTCAGTAGCAGACAAAGTTGAAACAGAAGTGGAATCAACGCTTGCAAAAACAAAGCTTGTTATTGTCGCTGCAAACGACTGGAAAAGTGCTGTTGCGGTCCATGCAAATCCTAACGACGCCTCTGTAGTAAGATTCGTTTCATCTATCGATCAGTTAACACCGCTGATAGCAAAAATAAAGGAAAAGAACATAACAGACGTCCGTGTCATCGGAATGCCTGACCTTGCACAAAAAATCGCAGACGCACTAAGTGCAGAAGGCATAAACGCGACGAAGATATCCGGTCAGAACGCCAATGAAATATCAAGAAAAATATTCTCTGAAATGCGTCCTGAATGGAGGCAGCGCCGCGACAAAGCCGAGCTCGAGGACTTAAGATCAATGACAAAAATGAAAACTTACCTCTTGTCAGAGCTGCCAAACATAGAGAATGACATGAACAATGCTGAAACAGAAGCCAATTCGTCAGGCGCAGCAGACGTCAAGGCAAACATCGACGCGGTACAGGCAAAATTGTCGTATATAAAATCCTCGCTGCTGACGAACGACGTGAAAAAGGCGAGAGAACTCATTGCAGACGCTCTCAACACAATGAAAAGGGAAAGGTTCGACAACCGTGAAAAGCTTGGAATAAACATAAACGACGAAATAAACGATGAAGAGAATGGGATAGAAAATTCCCAGGCAGACCTCGATTCTATCCTTGTCAAGGCCGAGTCAGATTCAAACAGCATACAAAACAAGTGCAATAACTCCGAAATAGTGCAGAGGATAGTTGAAAAGGCAAAGGCAATAAGAACATCAATGCAGGAAGCAAAAGCGTCCGGCGATTACCCAAAAACAGCAGAACTTCTTCACGATGCTAAACAGCTTGTAAAAACAGTGAAGCACGTTGTTCTGACATGCAAAAAAGACAATTCAATGTCGCCAGCTGCGATGAAAATTGCTGAAAAACGTGGTGTTGATATAAAAACAAAAAGATCTTCCTGGGACGTTGAAATAACAGACAGCGGTTTCAGCCCGAGCGTCATTGACATAAGCAAAGGCGACAAGGTCAGGTTCAGGAACAAGGACAATGCACAACACTGGCCG
>JACPVU010000008.1 GCA_016191585.1 archaeon | reverse complement strand
CAAGGTCCTGCATCACAACGCGTATTATTTTCCCTGAACCGCGGGCAAAATGTGCAGGTTTATGACCCCTTCTATGAAGACCGCCGTAATAGCTTTTCAGCCTCTGGACGCCGATATTATTTCTTGAGTATATGCGCATAAGAACACTGGCCGACCTGATATACCACCAGTCATCACGCTCAGGCTGTCTTTCTCTGGATACGCCGGTTTTTACATGGCGGGCCCATTCAGGCATGGTTATCTTGTCTTTCAGTTCTTCAGCTACTTTTTCCACAAGTTCGCTTGCGTTTGCATCCTTTATCAATGTCATAATTACTTCGCTCTAATTAATCCGTAAAGATTAAGAACGTTTTTATTGTCATTTATTACCTGTGTTCCGTTCTTTTGTTCTTTTTCTTTGACCTAAAAGGTTTATAAGGGTAGCGCATCGATTGTCCGCAATTTTTGCAGGTCACACGCGCCTGGCCGCCCTTAAATCTCCAGCCCTCTGACAGGAAGGAAAAACACTTTTTGCAGAACTTTCTTTTCTTGTTTCCTGGTATCAGCACGTTGTACCTCATGCCTATTTTTTTCGCCAAAATGAAGTATCTCTTTGACATCTCAGGGTTTTCTTTTTGTGCAGCCATAGCCTCGTTCATGAGTATGTTGATGCGCTCTTTTGCTATCTTTACCTGGTATTCGGGCTTGCTCCTGCGGTCGTTTCTTCTCGTCGGCATTTTTATCAGCTCTTTGCTTCCTTGAGCAAAATATTTATTATATCTGGCCCGCATTTGTCCCAGAATTCTATCATTTCTTCTGTCTGGGAAACAGACACCATATAACCTCTGTAATTTGCGTCGTGCCTTATTTTCCTGAACCTGTCTATGTGATTCAGCTTTATTTTTTCTTTTATGCTCATTTCTTTTAGAGTTTCCAGACTTACCTCATGATTTTCAGGCTCGTAGCCGAAAAGCCACCATTTTGCATCGCCCAATTGCCTGATTGATTCGTATATTTCCCTGAATACGAGAGTCGCGCTGTTTTCATTCAATTCTATTTTCTTGGCAATGCTTGCATTTATCTCAGCCGATTTTATCAGGGATTTTATCCTTTCCATATCTTTTTGCCTGATGCGTATATCGCCTGATTTCAATAATCTTTCTACAGTTTCCTTTTTCATGGTTTGACCTCCAGAAAACCTGAAAGAACTATGCCATTTGCTATATTATTAAAGACATTCAAATCAACATTTTTCCTGTTGAACAGATGAATCTGTATCTTTCTGCCGATTTCTTTTTCAAAAGCCATCAATTCCTTGATTTCTATGATATCGTCTCTTTTTTTGTCTGTTTCTATTGCTATATCAATGTCAGAGCCCGATACGTCATCACCATGCCTGAAACTCCCGAAGAGTATGATGCATTTTGGGTTGTTAAAATAGTCGCTGAGAAATTCCACAAGCCCGCTGTAATAGACTAAATGAAGATTGTGTATAATTTTATTTTTTATGAATTCAGGGCTGCCCTGTTTTGCCCTGATCCTCCATATCTTGCTTAGTTTTGTTATTTCAACAAGATTCATCTTTTGCAAATCGTCCAGTATCGATCCTATGTTTGCCTTTGCTACTCCGGATTCTTTTGCCAAATCACTCAAACTGAATTCCATTTCCGGGTATTTAGCCAGTATTTCCAAAACCCTCTGTCTCCCAGTTTCTGTTATGATTCTACGGTAACTTTTAGGAACGATCGGTTTCTTCATATAACGTATGTTATATTTTAGAACTTATAAAGCTTTCTTTTCAGACTATTCGCCCCTTACCATGAAGAAATCCTTTATCATCAGTATAATGGTTATTACAACGAGTATCATCGCTATTGCCGTGGTTATCTCGTTCTTCACCCCGAGCAATAGCGACAGCGCCACTATCAGAACTATGAGATTGAACACGAACCAGTGTATCATTTTTCGCACCTACTTTATATTCTTCCTGAAAATTACTGCGTGCTTTCCATTTCCGAACCAGTCCGGAAACCTGCAAACTTTCTTGTATCCGTTCTTCCTGCACCAGTGAAGCATATGCCTGTTCCTTAGGTCAACTTCTGCGTACGCTATTTTGTATCCTTTTTTTCTCAGGATCCTCATGGCATTTTTCTCGAAATCTTGCGCAAGCCCTTTATGTTGCATATGACCATGAAGGAAAATCAACCATTCCCATACAACGTCGTTCCATTCCTGTCTGAAAAACAATGCGCCCTCGGTTTTTTTGTTGCATTCCAGCACAAAACATAATTTTGGCTCTTCTTTCAGGTTCTTGATTAGTGATTCCTTGTGGAACCAGCTGAACCTTCCAAGATCGTTTCTTGCCATCCTATAGAGACTATTCACGTCTGTCCTTCTGGCATTGCGGATTTTCATGTTATTTTTTCCTGTCATTTCTCTCTCTTCCACATGACGCCCTGCGGCGTGTCTTCCAGAATAATGCCTCTATTCTTCAGTGCATTCCTTATTTTATCGGCTTCTTCGAAGTTTTTCTCCTTTCTTAGCTGCTCCCTTTTCTCGATCAACCCTTTCTCTTCTGCCGTAAGCTCTTCCGCACTTTCTTTTTCCACTATGTCGAATATATCGTTTATCTCCATAAGGAACTTGTAGACCGCCTGCAGCGTACGTTTGTCAGCGGTGTTTTTGTCTATTGCAATATTAACGGCCTTGATAAGGTTGAAAACAGATGCCAGCGCCTGCGGCGTATTGAGGTCGTTGTCCATGGCGTTCCTGAACT
This sequence comes from archaeon, assembly GCA_016191585.1. Lineage (GTDB taxonomy): Archaea > Aenigmatarchaeota > Aenigmatarchaeia > GW2011-AR5 > GW2011-AR5 > JACPVU01. The sequence goes on along the minus strand of JACPVU010000008.1, from coordinate 31,074 downwards.
TCTCCTTCGTGTTTTTGATCAATTTATGAAGGATGTGGTTTGGCCTGACGTCTGACTTCTCTTTCTGCAGCCACTCCAGTTTTCTCAGGAATTCGTTGAAGTTGTCAACTGTTGTTTTTGCTTTTTCCAATGAACCAAAGGTGAAATTCAGCTGGCTCCTGTAATGGGTTGACAGGCAGAGATACCGGAAAGCCACGGGATCATAATTTTTTTCCAGGATATCACGGAGTGTGTAGAAGTTGCCAAGCGACTTGCTCATCTTTTTTCCGTCCACATACAAATGATTGCAGTGAACCCAGTAGTCCACGAACTTCTTTTCTGACGAGCATTCCGACTGCGCTATCTCGTTTTCGTGGTGCGGAAATATCAGGTCGACACCGCCGCCGTGTATGTTTATGGACTGCAAATACTTCTGAGACATTACAGAGCATTCGATATGCCAGCCAGGCCTTCCCTTGCCAAGCGGCGTTATCCAGAAAATGTTACCATCTTCAGGAATCCATGCTTTCCATAAGGCAAAGTCCTTTGCCTCTTGTTTGGTGTATTCGTCCTGGCTGACTCTTGCCCCGGCTTTCAGTTTCTTTATCTTCAGTTTTGACAGTTTCCCGTAATTTTTAAACTTTTTGATTGAAAAATAAACCGACCCATCATCTCCCCTGTACGCATAACCCCTAAGCATCAATTTCTTTATCATGTCAACCATGTCGTTTATGTGGTCAGTAGCCTTCGGATAAATATGGGCTGGTTTTATCCTTAGTATTTTTATATCGTTGAAAAATGCGTCTATATATTTTTGCGTGAAATCCTTCAGAGCCATGTTTTCTTTTTGGCTGTCTCGTATAGTTTTATCGTCCACATCAGTCAGATTCATGACGTGTTTCACTTCATAGCCTATGTACTCTAAATATCTTCTCAGAATATCGTAGAAAAGGTACGCGCGGAAATTTCCTATATGTGCATAGTTGTAGACAGTCGGCCCGCACGTATACAGCTTAACGATCTTGATATGTCCAAGCTTGAAAACCTGTTTCTTTCTCTTCATCGTGTTGAAAATCCTGAACGGCACATAATCACCTTTATCTTTATTCAGAGCTGGGTGGGCGAGTTGAACGCCCCTATCCGGCTTACTGCTTCAATCCACTTTCTTTCTTGACAGTCCTTGAGTTCTTTTAGGGAATACAAAGACCTTTTCTTTCAAGAAAAGGGATTTGTCTGCAGGCCGGCGCATGGCCGATCTGCCAACCCAGCAATAAGGCGAGAACCAAGGTTCTCTTCCTTATCATTCTTCTCTCCTTTATTATATCTAAACAGATAAGAATCAGTACCGACAACAGGGACGTCCACTGCTCATAGTCTTATTCTGTGCAGTCAGGTTTAAAAAGATTTGAGAAATTGATATTGCATGGCATTGAAATATTCTGAACTTCTCGGCGTTGGCACACTCGTAAATCTCAGGCACAGATTCGGCGAAAATTACGTGCGTGCTGTTGTTAAAAATTTTGACAAAGAGGACGAGACCTATGGTTTCATTTGGTGGAAAGACCCTAATAAAAAAGCCATTAAACACGCCGAGATTTTTGTTGACCATATTAATATCGAAAAACTGGATGGTTCACTAAACGTGACGTATAAAAATGCTTTCAACGGTATACATACCGAATACAGGGAAGATCATGAAAAGAAAAATATATTTGAAAAGTGGGAGAGTATGCTTAACAAAGCTCTTTTGTAAGTAAAAATATGACAGATGATAAGTATGAAATACAACAATATCCTGAAGAAAGGTATACTTGTCAAGTTAAAACATACAAACGAAAAAGAGTATATGGATAATATCATGGTTGCAGGGTCAAGTTTCTATGATGATACGTACAAATTCATTTGGTGGGATGACGCTGAAAAGAACAGCATTGGTTATGTGAATGCATGTGCAGACTCGAAATTTAATGTAGTCATCAATGATATACCAGAAGTAACCTATATCAGCAGTATAGGTAAAGGTACGATTACTAAAGAAATTGATAGTAATGATTTTCCTAAAATAGATGGCATTAATTTTTCAGAAATAAATGCAGAACTTTTTGAAAAATACAGCAAAATTCTTAACATGGAAGAGCGTGTTTCTTTAATGAATAAGGACAAACGCCGCGTACCCGACGATCAATCCAAGTATTATGCCTGCTGCGACGTCTGCCTTGTAATGGCGGCTGAGTACGATTCTTGACACACATACAACTATGACAATAGCAGTGAGCAGCAACGTCAGCCATATGTTCATGAATGTCAGTGAGCCCAGTACGCCCAAGGCTGTTATCCTTGCCGAATGGACGCTCGGAAATGAGGAGAGGTCGGCTTTTTCCAGCAGATTTTTTCCCTTCTTTTTTGCCTTGTTGTCAGGCCTCGCCTTGAAGTATACGGACTTTATTGAATACGTCACTATCATTATGGCAATTATCATGAAAAGAAGTTTCATTGTTATTATGTATTGTTGAACCGCGAGAGTGAACAGGAAAAGCAGTCCGTAGAACGCTATTCCGCCTAAAGACGATATGTCCCTTATCGCCTCGTAAACGAACTTCATGAGCACGTGCATAGTGTATCAGTATTTTCTAATTATTAAAAACCAGCGTTAAAATCAGAAGTAAGATTTCATGCTGCTGTATAGTCTTATGCTTATATTTTCGTTGCCGCTTTTTTTCCTTATTTTCATTATTTCTCTCTTGATTCTGCCGGTATCGCAGCTTTCCAATCTGGGAAAAACATCTAGTTTTGCGTATTGATTGTTGTCTTCGATCTCAACGCTGAATTGCTTGTTTCTGGACGGTGATTCAATTAGTTCATATTTTCTAAGCATTCCTGCTTTTATTGCGGATTCTATATCGTTTATCTGATTTTTATTTAGTTTTGACCCGGTAAATGTGCCGTCTTTTCTGTATCCGAATTTTATAAGATAATCCATGCGATTTATTTTTAAGAAGTCTTTATAAATGACCGCTTCCGCACACTTAAGGATGTTGTATCAGTTAGGAACACCCTGATGTCGTTTCGGGTTGTTTTAATGAGGAGAGTATGGCTCATATAGCATCTGACATAAATATTCAGACATATTATGATGTCAGATGCTATATACAGAGACATTATTTTTGTACGAAAAATAATGACATCTGCTATATTTATGGCACAATTCATCTACCAAAGAAAGACAGTATTCTTTTGCCTTAACAATGAAATTTGGTTTCGTAGTCAGGAAGAAAATCGCTAGTCATTTTACTTCTTCCTTTGTTTTCTTGCAGATTTGAATTTCCAGACAACCAAACCTGCAACAATTATTGCTGATAAGGACCCTCCAATAACAATATTTTCAGGAGAACCTATAACAAATCCTGAAGGGCCTATGTTCGCTGTCTGATTTGCTTCATTTGACTTGTTTTTATTGCTTGTTTCATTTCCGGTTGTTATTTGCGCGGTTCGGTTAACTAATGTTTGATTTGAAATTGATATGGTAACTGTTTTGTTAGCCTGCTGTTCTGTTTTTTGCGCAGTAGTTGTTGCATTCGTCTGATTTTGCTTTGTCTGCTGAGATGGAATATATCCCCCGCCTCCCCCGCCTCCGCCGCTAGATGAAGTTGGTACTGGTTGGCTAAACGTAAACGCCACAGTTATCTGGTTCAGGTTATTTGATGTGTCATTTGCATAAACATTAAGGGTGTTCGACCCATCGGATGCTGTTATGGTAGCATTTGCACAATTTGGTAAAGTTGTGTTAGACCCAGAATTCAAACTGTACCAGCACTTATCAACAGCTACATTATCACTTACAGTGTAGGTCAATGGTATAGACGAAGAAGAATAAGTGGTACCTGATATTGGCGAGCTTACACTAATCGACGGTGCTTGCGTGTCATTGCCACCAGCACCTCCTGAAAACGAAGGAAGGTACAGAGTAGATATGTTAGCGGAGATATTATAGCAAGGGATATTAGATAAGTTTATGTTACAGACACTTTTGACTTGCGTTATGTTAGGTGCATCCCTTGTGCCATTCAGGTAGAAGTATAGTGCATAAATTCTCGGGAATATTATCTTAGCTGTGAAGTTGCCCGAAGGCAGCAAATTGTTCAAATCCACCCATACATAGTTGTCTAGCGAACCGCCTGATTTGTTGAATGCCGCTGATATGTTTAATTCTGCGGTGATATTATTTGTGATATTAACTATTGCAGAAGAATTAAGACTATTAACCAAAAAGTTTGCCGTTTCTATGAAAACATTGCTTATGTTAAATTGAAGCGTATAGTTTTCAAATGAAATCAATTGACTGCTATCCATAGGTTCGCCTGCTGAATTTAGAATCTTGACTGTTATGTTTTGAAATGATAGTGTTTGATTTATATTTCGTATCAAAGAAGTCGTGTTTCTTGTAACGTTTATGAATACCCATCTCATCTCGGATACATTTTGATTTCCAACCGAATCATTAAGATAAGCTTTGAACGTATAGTTACCATCTGATAAACTAACTTTTGATATAAACCAATTTGTGCCGTTACCATTTATAGTCTCATTTGTCCCATTCCATTCTAACACAATAGAATCCGGAACCCCGTTTGTTGTAACGTTTATGGTTATAGAATTTCTCATATTGAGAATTTCGTTCAGTGGTGTTGCACTGACAAATGATACCTGAATAGGCGTTATATCTATTGTAAATTCTATAGAAGTAGATTTTAGGTTATTTACGGAATCGTTTGCAGACATGTATAATACATGCGAACCTTCTGACGCACTGAACGTTGTATTCTCTGTCAGTGTGATGTTTTCATTGTTATCGAGCCTGTACCAAATCTTATCAAGATTTGCTTCATTTACTGTGGAATTCAATTTCAATGAAGTATTGAAATTATAAGTTGTATTTTGCGGTGATTGAAGAGAAATAATTGGATATACAGAATCAACAAAGAAAGCAACTGAAGAATTGCCCTTGTTTCCAGCGCTATCAGTGCAAGAAACTATAAGGGTGTTATTGCCTTGTTCTGCGACAAATGTTATATTTTTAGTTATGCTCGCATCACCGTTGCTATTTAATTTGTACGAGCAACTGGAAATCAATTTATTGTCTATGGCTGTGAAATTTAAAGTTACATTGTCAGAGTTGAATTTTTGTGAATTGCGTATAGAAGAAATTGTCACGTTTGGTGAAATTCGATCAATAGTCGCACTAAACGGATCTGCAGACGGCGTAAATAAATAGCTTGATTTCCCTGTCTTATCGAACACCCCAAAGTAGAATTGAATCAAAGTGCCTTCTGTAAATCCTGACAAGTTAAGATTCGCTGAACATATCTTTTTGTTGCCAGATTCGCAGCCAGTCAGATTAGTCTGTGTAAAGTTCCCACCAGAGCCGTTTTGCCAGAAAAAGTATACGCTATCTAAGTTAATTTCTGTGTAATTAACGGACAAAGACTCGTTCTGGCCGCCTTTGGAATAGCTGGAATAATCAGAAGGTGTATAATTATTAATGACAGGATAAATCGTATCAAAAGTTATTACCCTGCCGGCATATCCGGAATTGCTTATGCTGTCGTTTGCATAAATTTTGTAAGAATAAGTGCCGTCTGAATCGGTTTTATTCAGGAAACATGTAATAGAATTCCCAGAACCGATCTTTGTCATGGACTGGTTGACATTGTTCCATTCCAGGAAACACGAATCTATATCGTTCGAGTCGGCAACGTTGACACCAATAAATGTGTGATTTCTGTTGACAAAGCTATTGTTTGAATCGGACGGGGAAACAAATGTTATTGTTGGTGGAATTGTATCAACTGAAAAATAAATTAAAGACGAGTTGCCAAAGTTGTTCGCGGTGTCAGCACATGTTATGGAAATATTATGTGCGCCATCGGAAACGGAAAAATTATATGCAAATAATGAATTATTTTGAATAGTGCCGATAAAATCCGTGGTGTTGTCAAGATTTCTGTAGCAATCAACGAATGTATTTAGATTATCAGCAGCTCTAAACGTCGAATTAATATTTCGTGCGCCGTAAGTTTTATTTACAGGTTCTATCAGTGTAACATCTGGCGGTATGTCATCTGTAATCTGGCTTGAAATTGCAAACGTTGAAGTTAACGCATAATCCACACCAGCCTTTCCAGCCAGATAAGACGGCACTAGCCTGACAAGCCATATGCCTGTTGACGGATTATCTATAATAACTTCTTCATAATTTGTGTTAACAGCGTTAGAGTAATTTACAAGATGTCCCGATGTGTTATAGAGATAAATATCTAAATTCACATTTGTAAAATTCCAGTCAAGGTCCACAATTAATTTTTTAGAGCTATTAGTTACATTAATCTGGTGGTATATAATTTTATTAGATACGTTCGTAGCAGCCAGATACATCTGCCCTGAAGGCTTGAAATTGCTGGCCAAAGAATAAACCTGGTTTCCACTGACGTTAAACGGATCGACAAGCAGTTTCCAGTTTCCGGCTGGTGAAGGATTCGGAAGTTTTATTATTTCGTCGGTATTATAAGATGATATTGAATATGTCCTTACGTTTCCGGCTGGGTCTAATAAATACAAATCCACATCATTATGCAAAGAATAATTTTCTGGCCAGTATAATGTAGCTCTTATTTCTTTATCCCCGGAAGGAACAAAGATATTATGTATCTTATACGCCGGCGTGTCTATTGCGTCCCTGACCGTATTGTTGATTTCATCAAAAACTCTGGAAGCATTGACCCTCCCCGCGCCATAGCTATTATCTTTACCAGTTGAGCCTAAATCAACCGCGGTGTTCATCAGAAGCGTTTTGACCTCCTCTGGTGACACATTTCTTGCTTGTAAAATCAATGCCGATAGACCGGCAACCACTGGAGTGGCCATACTTGTGCCGCTAATGCTGTTATATCCGCCATTAATCCAGCTTGACGTTATTACCTGGCCGGGTGCCGTAACGTCCGGTTTTATTCTGTTGTCGCTTGCCGGCCCCCTGCTGCTGAATCCACTAAGCCCGTCATTAGTATTGCCTGTATACTTGCTGGTTTGTGTCGAGCCCACGGTGATCGCTTTGTGTGCCAGGCCAGGCTCGCAAACAGAATAAGAGGAGCCGCTGGAATCCCTGTTTGTCCTGCAACTGGTATCTCCAGACGGACCGCTGTTCCCGGCTGCAATAGTCACCACTTTCCCCTGGTCTGCTGCCAAATCTACGTATTGTGACAACACGTCACTCCCGTCATTTTGCTCATCCTTTCCTCCCAGGCTCAGCGTTAAGATATTTGCGCCCTGGCTGATGCACCAGTCGATACCCGATATTATTGAGCCTGTTGTAGCGCTTCCGCTGGTTGAGCTGAAGACTTTTGCATTAAGAATACTTGAGCCGAAAGCAACTCCCCTGTATATGGAATCGTTGCTGGCGACAATTCCAGCCACATGTGTGCCGTGACCGTGAAAATCTGCAGGGTTATCGCCGTCGCTATCTGTAGTCACGAAATCCTTTTCTGCCACAACTCTGGAAATTAATGCCGGGTGTGTCTTATTTACCCCAGTATCCAATACGCATACTTTTATTCCGCTTCCGTTGAAATTATTCGCCAGAAAAGAACCCGTATTTATCAAAGGAACTGCAATATCCAGCAATGGCTTGTACTCTTCATCAAACTGTACTTTTTTGACAGAACTTGTTTTTTCCAGTTTGTTAATTTCAGATTTTGGTACTTCCATATAAAGAAAGTTTCCTAATTGAAATTCCTGCATCTTGGTCTTCTGCACATATCTTAAATCAGAATCTGTATACTCGTCAGTAGTTTCTACCAAGACCTTGACTGTGTCGTCGCCCGAAGCCAGAATCCTCGGATCTACTTTATTGTCCTTTGCCTTTATCTGGTTTTGAGCAATTCTGGGATATGCTTTCTCCGGCAATTCTATGTTTTTTGCTTCCTGAAACCCTGTCGATGCCGTATTGAGCTCAAGAGGTATTCCTCCCTCTTCCGCATGGGATACGGGAATCTGTGAAAAGAGTGCAGCAACAAGTAATGCTAGAGCGAGAATTTTATAGTGTTTTCTTTTCATGGAGAGCGCGGCTACGGCAAAAATGACCAATAAAATCACGGTAGGAATAAGCAGGCTCGTATCATTATTGTCTTTTGCAGGTGTTTCACCGGCCAGTGGCTCATAATCTTCTATGGATTTTATTTGGGTTACGAAATCTAGATTTTGCAGGTTATAGATGTCCTTAACGTATGAACTAGCCTCGTACCACGTGGCTAAAGTAAAATTTCTTTCAATCGTTACGCCCAGACTTCTTAAGAGTTCGTGCTGACTTTCTGACAGTTTATCGTTTGCTATTATAATTACGTGTATATAATCGTCTGGCTGCATTTTGCCTATTGAAACTAATAAACCTGGGTCAACCTCTGCAGAAAACCCTATTTGATTTAAAGAAGATAGCGCCACTGCAAATACAGCGATTAAGTACCAATAGCTTTTCATGTCACACACAAGTTTTCGTTTCCTTCCAGTCTTTTTAAAAGAATTTGACTCTTATTATGTTTATGTAACTGAGAAGAAAAATTCCGTTTATTTCTTCGGCTTGAATTCGTATTTGACCGGCTTATTTTTCAGTATAATGTGGTAGACAACAAAAAGAATGATCATCACCAGTACTGCAAGAATAACATAAAGCATGTCCTGCGGGAATGCTGTTCCCACGCCGGTATCGGTTGCTGAAACAGTTCCGTTGCCTGTCTGGTTGCCGGTTTGGTTTAATGTTTGTGTAACTGTCTGGTTCTCTGTCGGCGTTGTCTGGTTTGCTGATGAAATTGTCTGATTGGCCACAGCTGGCTTGTATGCTGATATTACAAATACAGAGAATCCGGGCGTTGCAGCCTCAAACTGGTATTCCGTAGAAGACTCGCTTATCATGCTTGTATTGAGCTTTTGCCAGTCGCTGACATAATACCTGTAAGCTGAAACGTGAGAAGGCTGGAATCCATACGACGTGAACCATTGCTTGGTCATGTTGAACCTTATTTTCCCTGAACTTATGCTGCTTGCAGGCAGGTTAGTAAGCGTCAAGTCAAGGTACTGGTACACGCTGCCGTTCACATTATTTGTTATGTACGACGGCTTGGCAGCAAGCCTTGAAGCCGAAACCTTCACGTTCTGCGTGTCGGCATTGACGTCTACCATGACCTGCTTTACGGCTATGTTTGCATCCATTATATTTACTGAACTGGTCGTGCCCGCTGCCATTTTCACAACAGTTATGTTATAGTTCGCAAGTACGTTGCTGGTCGTATTTGACGAACTGCTTGAGCTTGAGCCTGATGATGAAGAGGATGATGTTGTCGTTGTCGTAGACGTGCAGGACGTATTGCCTGTGACAGTAACTGATGCAGCGCCAGAAGAGCCGCCTAGGTCAAAAGTTATTGTTTTCGAGCCAGTAAAGCAAGTGCTGTGTTTTATCTCAAATACAAGCGCCTTTGTGCTTGACGCACTTATTGTCGTGGCTGATGAACTTGCAGGATCGCCGCTCTGCCTGGTTAAGCCGGAAGGCAGGTTAAGCGCATAAGACGTGGAAATGTCGCTTGTCTGCGGATTCTGGACATTCATCGTGAGGTTGAACGAATTGCTGCTTGTGACAGTTGCCGAAGACGGCGACGGTGTGATTGTTAAATCAGACGGCGAGACGAATTCAAGTATCTGTGATGTCGAGTCTACGCTGCCCGCTGTTGTTGTTCCGCGTGAATAATAAGTATAGGTGCCTGCTGTTCCTGCTGTGACAGCAAAGGCTTTTGAAGTGCCTGCAGAGAAGCCGCTGTACTGCCCGCTCGACGGATCGTTGACTGTCAGCGAAGGCGTCGACACACATGAAAGCGTGCTGATCGTGCAGGACGAGCCGGTTGTCGCCACTGTCACTGTGACGCTTGTTCCTGTCGTCGCGCGCGACGTTGACGTGCTCGTTGACACTTCTGTAAGACATTGCGTTTCGGCAGCGCCGAGTGATGACAGCATGAAAAAGGCCAGAAGCATCAGTAGTCCTAGCAATGCAGCACTTATTGGTTTTCCTTTCATACTTTTTACCTTCTGTTCTCTTCAGCAAAGATTATCCGGTCAAAAACATGATCCTGATGACGGGCAGCTGACCATCACGTTTCCAAGCATAACCTGCTCAGAGGAGCTTCCTGATGTTATCGTCGCCTTTATTTCGTTGGGTGCGCCTGATTTCCAGCCGTTCACTCTTGAAACATTGAACACAGCGCATCCGCTGTAGCCAGTAAGCAGTGATGCCACAGCGCTTCCGTTGAATGGGCTGTATATCGTGAGATTTTCTGTTGCCGGCGGCCCGCTGAAGCTGAAGCTCCTTGTTATGAGGCCCGACACCGTCGCGCCTATTATCGGCTTCTGCGGATTTGTGAATGTATAGGCACAGGTACGCACTGTGATGTTGGCATCCATCCTGTTTGAGCTGCCTGTGTTGAATATAAACTTGTATTGCATCATGTTAGGATTTGCGAACACGAGCTTTGTTGTGTTATCGTCAACTGTCTGGTTCTCTTCAATCTCGAGGCTGTCGCCCATTATATTTCTCCAGCTTGGCTGGCTTGGGCCGAACTGCTCTGTGAAATTGCCGAATACCGGACCGAACGCATCGCCGCCGTCACTTGCTGTTGTATTGAGATTTCCATCGTTGTCGATGACCAGCTCCGTGAATGCGCCTCCGGGGATGGCTGATAGCGGAGCTCCATATGAGGACTGCGTAGAGTTTCTTATAGCCAGATAGAGGAAGCGGGTGCTCCCGTCGTTCAGGAATTCTCCCTGGGAAGATTCGTTCCATGTTGCTGCGTATATCGGGCTGTTGCCAATTGTCGCGTTCCTTGTTTCGTCGCTCCTTGTGAATGTGGCAACTCTCAAAGGCAGTGGATGGTTCCCGGTCAGTATGCCGCCGTCTGTTTTGAGAGCTTTTATTTCTATAGGCACTCCTTCAGAGAAATCGGCAACATCATTGTCCGCTGCAGCAGTGCTGAAGTTCCACATTATGCTGTATGATCCAGCTGTTGACACATTAAGCCTTAGGAAAGCAATGCCATTCGCATCCGTTGTTGCTGACGTGACTGTATAGCTGCTTGATGGCAGGCTGCCGGAGAATCCGAACCCGCCTCTGCCGCCTCCGAAGTCTTCCTGCTTGATAATCTGGAACACATCAATAGTGACGCCTGTTTTGGCAGTAGATCCCTGTCTTGCAATAAATGGTATCTGTGCAATCGTATTCACGGCATGCTGTCCCCCGAATCCTGAGCCAAAGCCTGTTCCGTTAAGCTGGCTGTTGACTATTTGCACGTATCCGCAGTCTTCGGCCTTTGCAAAATACAGGTAGCCAAATCCTGCTGATGAAAGGGATCGGTTTCCTGAATGCACGACGCCTATCTGGCTTCCGCTGCTGACGCTTACGATAAACGTGTCGTAGTTTCCAGCTGATGAGTTGTCAAGCATGAGTATAGTCGTATTGGCGAGTCCTGAATATATAACGTTCTGCTGGTTCATCCCGTACCTTGTCGTGTTGAATGTCCTCGCAACGCAGACCCTTCCTGACTTGGAATTTACATTGTATGTGGAATTAAGTGTTGTAAGGTTCAACGAATACGTAGAAAGGAACGCCTGGATGTCTGTCGGATTTGTCACGTTAGCAGCTATAAAGAAGCCTGCCATGAAAGCGCCTTCTGTGTCAGGCACTGATATCGACAGCTTGCTTGCTGTTCCGAACGTCATTATGTCAGTCGTCTCGTTCAGATAATTGGTTACTTTGATAGTTATCATGTTGCCGCCTTTCCTGAGGTCAGACGGCACAGTAAACGTTATGTTCCAGCGTTCGAAGTTGTTGTATGAATTATTTGAAGGATTATCCCAGCCGTCTGATTTCAATGAATAACTGACAACATTTGCATCCACCAGTGAGCCTTCCCACGGCATTCCAATCTGCACAGTAAAATTCGTCACGTTTGTCCTTGCCATTATGTTGTACGTTGTGTTTGTTCCTGCTATCAGCGTCTGTGAAGGGTTGCCAACGGAATAGTCCTGGAATGCGTCAAAGGCAACGACCTGGAACCCGCTGAAGCTTGTGTCGCACGTCTGCTGTGCTGTGGAATTGTCGCAGACTCTTATAACCATCTGGTTGAATCCGTTGAACCATTTGCCGCCAAGCCCTGAGAAGTTAGTCGGAAATAGCGTGAATGCAACAGTGCCGTTGTTGAGGTTGAACGAAGACGCCAGGCCTGGAATGAACTTAGGCCCTTTTGAAGGATCGTAGCTTTCAATCCTTGACACGGTAACAGTGCCCCATCTTGTTGTGTTTGATGTGATGAGATTCTTTATGCCGCCTATTGTAACATTTATGCCGGATGACGGTGCCACAGAGTAACCTCCTGTTGTTGTGCCTATTGCCTGTATCTGCGGGAAGAACGACAGCTGCCTGCATTCGAAGCCTCCTGGCAGAGAATCAGATTTGCCGTCACTTGTGGTGATGTTGATAAGCATGAAATGGAATCCTGACATCGAACCGGTGAAATTTATCGTCAGGTTGCCGACGCCGTTGCTGTCCGTTGACGTTGATGAAACAAGCGACAGCGAATTTGCAACGCTCCTTCCTGTCATTTCCTCCCTCGCCTCTTGAATGGAGTTGAATGTAACGCTCCTTGCTGCCTGGCGCGTGCGGACGTCAAATATTCTGGCTGTGAAATTCTGCAGGCCGCTGCACTTGAAGGTCCCGCCCGTAGGTCCGCCAAAGTCTCCCTCACCGCCTGGTGGACCGCCACCTCCACCGCCTCCGCCACTGCTGGCTCCTCCTTCACCGCCGCCAGGACCAGCACCAAATCCGCCGCCGAAGCTGCCTGGGAAGACAAATCCCTCAACATAGCGCGCGAAATAGAACGCAGTTCCAGTGATTGTTGTGCCATTTACAGTTGCCTGGAACTCTATTGAATTAGGACCTGTCCTGTTCTCTGGCAGTACAATCTTGATCCTTGGATTTGCTGTTGCTGTACCGGCAGTGTATTCGAGAATAGTAATATTAGTTATTGACGAGTCGCCTGTCCCTGTGAACGACATCGGGCTTATTTTCGTGACGTTGAAGTTCGATATATAATTTCCTGCAACAGCTGCGCCGTTGCTTGCAGAAAGGTTTCTCACTGATATCTCAAATGTGGCGTTGTCGCCCGGCATCAGGAAGCTCAGGAACTCCTTTCCTCCTCCTATCGAGGAGACAGGGCTTGGCTTCATTATATAGCTCTGCACAGAGAAGTATCCTGTTGCAAGTACTGTTGGTGCGTTGACAGTTGCATTTGTCGCGCCTATGCTTGCGTTCAGCGTGATTGCGTATATGCCGTCAGCACTAGGCGCTGTGAACCTGATCTTGCATACATTTTGTCCATTGAACAGGCCAATACTCTTTGTCAAAGATGGCGACGATACTGCAGCGCCTGTCATGGAATTCTTGTATTGCTGTACGCTGATAGACGTGCAATTGACGTCAACTGAATTTCCTGTTAGGCTGCCATTAAGCATTGTATCAGTTGTCAGGTTAGTAATCAGGATATTGAATTCAACAGGCCCGCCTGCGCGGAATGACGACGACGAGCCGAAATCAAAGAAGAAATCCTTCACTATCTCAAGCTTGCCGTCGAACTGCTGGACTGTAGCCGTAGATGATGATTTTATGATCTTTGTTGATGTGTTTGCAACGATTTCTATATCATATTCGCCTGCAATGCCTGGATTAACAAACACACCAGTATACGTGCCGTTTGTGACTGTCGAATGCGTCAGCGTCACGTTGACAACAGTGCTATTCGGCAGTGTGATGTATGCTGTTACGTTTGCCGTTATTATAGGACCTGTGTCGTCCCTTATTTTCCCGACAACCGTGATATTCTCGCCCTGCCCGAAGTTCGTTGTTGATGAATTGGTCGAGTCCTGGACGCCTGCAACTACTATGATGGACGATTTGACCAGGAACGACGTGGAGCCGGCGCCTTTTTCAAAAATTATGATATATATGCCGTCCGCATTTGCAGGCACTGTAATATTGTATATAACCGAGCTGACATTGACTTTTGCCGAAAGGTTTGCTATGACCCAGCCCGTTGAGTTGCCGCTGTTTGGATTGAATATATCGAGCAGTGGCACAACAGGAGTATTTCCCGTGAATGACACATTCACGATGAAAGGCGTGCCGTTAGTGAAAGGCGGTTTTTTGTCGGTGAAATTAAAAAGAACAGCAGATATATTCGATACATATATGTTCGTATCCTTGGTGAGGGAATTGTTTGTTGACAGGGAAACGTTAAATTGTCCCGTGGAATTCGGGGCAGACAGGTTGAACTCAAAATAGCCGAGCGAATTTGTTATGACCGTGAAGTTCGAGCTGCCAAGAACCCCGCTGACATTTGTGTTCTGGATTCCTGAAGAATTATCAAATTTTATGTAGCCCTTGACAGTAACGTTTGAGCTGTAGTTGGAGTAAGCCATCGCAGATACATCGATATAGCTCGCAAAGGCTACAGAACCCGCCAAGAGAAATAACAGAAATACAATTAACAATACTTCTTTTCCCATGAAACCACGCGCTAATGTTTATTATAATGCAGATATCTCATATATAAACTTTGTGGGATTTTTCATCAGAGAAATTTTTTAGAAATTCACCTGATTTTGCTGCAAACAACCCTGCGTAATTTCTCCGTAATGCTTTTCTACTACCTAATGCAAATAATTAGCGATGATAGGAAAAGATTTTCGCGAAATCATGGGCAGTGAGCTGGTATCGATAACAGGCGGCCTCATCACAGGTGTCATACTCACGTTTGCGACGAATAGAATTGAGATGATACCGGCACTTCTCATCCTTTTGCCGGGCTTTCTTGAAACACGCGGCAACCTGTCCGGCTCTTTATCTGCAAGATTGAGCGCTGGTTTGCATTTGGGCATATTCAAGCAGGAATACAACAGGAAGAAAATAGTCAAGGGAAACGTGATCGCGTCATTCGTCCTCATTGTCTTCATGAGCCTGTTCCTCGGTTTTGTAGCTTACTATGCGTCGATGGAATTCTTTGGCATCACGAACCAGAACATAATATTTGTATCGTTGCTTGCTGGTATAATTTCCAACGTAATAGAAATACCGTTGACGATATTTGCGACCTTCTGGCTCTTCCGCCACGGTCACGATCCGAATAACATAATGGGCCCGTATACGACTACAACAGGTGACATAGTCAGCGTGATATCCATACTCATCGCACTGTCTTTAATATAGTGATATTTATGAAAAAGCACACAATAACAAAACGCGACGTAAGTTCAGTCGAATCTCTGAAAAGGGAAAAACACCACCATATAATCCACAAGCTGCACCACAAGCACAAGCTGTCTTACAAGACGCTGTTTTACATGAAGGAATACGGCCCGCATTCTCATGTTGCAAAAGTTATCATAAAAGAAAGCATAAAAATCCTTATGCTGGCTGCTGTCGTGAGCTCGATAGGCGGCATCCACCTGAAATCAATAGAGAGCACGATAATAACTATTCTGCCTCTTCTCATCCTTCTTCCTGCGCTCAATGACATGATAGGTGATTTTGGCGCGATCATTTCGTCAAAATTCACGACAATGCTTTATATGGGCTTCATAGGCAAGGATTGGTGGAACTCGGAAAAAGTGCACGAGCTTATCATGACTATACTAGTAGTGGCATTGATATCGGCTGTCTACATAGGCGTACTTTCCTACGTGTTTGCGGTTGCAAGAGGGTTTGAACTGTCATTTGTATTGTTTTTCAAGGTTATAGTGCTGGCACTATTGTCAACGTTCTCGCTGGTCGGGATAATAATCATTGTCTCATTCGTAGGCGGATTATGGATATACAAGAAGAAGGAGGACCCGAACAACTTTTTGATCCCTATAACAACATCCATCGCAGACCTAGGAAGTTTAATGCTTTTCTCATTGTTTGTCGTGCTGTTCTTCTAAAAAATATTGTTTATAAAGGCACGACTCACAATTATAACAAATATGATCATGCGCTCGTAGTCTAATGGTAGGACCTCAGCCTTCCAACGACTTTCTTTAGGAAAGAAAGTCGATTAAGAAATAAAGGCTGTATCAGAAGTAAATCTATGGGAAGGTTCTTGATCGAACTTCTTCCCAAGAAGTTCGGCTGATGATCCGGGTTCGAATCCCGGCGGGCGCATTTTATCAAAGGGAGAGATTATGCGCCCCAAAAAGGGAATTTACGGAAAATTTCCTTCTGTTGACCTTAACTCGAATTCTTATTGCTTAATGTATTGAGCAATATTGTTATTTATTGATCAATATAATGAGCAACAATCTTATGTCATCTCAGACTGTATGATGCAAGACCTATAATGATCACGGCAAGTATCAGCATCATGATTATTGCGCTTATCTTTCTTTCTTCCCTGCTGATCTTTTTCCAGTTTGTCTTGTTCTTTTCCCACGTGTCCCTGTTGGCAAAGCTGATCATCGATATTAAAATACCTAACAGGATAAGCGCATAATTATCGATTAGAAATCCAGTTACAGCAGATATTATTCCCACTACAAACAGTGTGCGTAATCAGTGGGTCCCCTCTTTGTTCTCACCACAAGAAAAAAGCCTGCTGCAGTAATGATCACCATTGCCGCAAGCATTGCCACAACTGTTTCAATCGTTAGCATGAATATTTCTTATGTGAGATGTTATTTATTAGTTTGCACGTGTTCGCACGATACCCGGTTTATGCCCATACCTCAAACATAGAATAATCAATGCCATATTTTTCAAACATGTCCGTAATAATTTCTTTTTTATCTGCAGGTATCATGATTGTTCCTCTGCCAAGTTTTTTTCCGTGATTTTTTTCCAGTAATCCAGAGTAATATTTTTTTCCTGATTTATATCCATAAAGTTTATTTAGTATGGCACCTTTATTTTTTCCGAGATTTTCCCAGGAAAATATGATATGCATGGTTTTTGACAGCTGTTTTGAAACATATTTGCCATAAAGAACTATACCGGATGACGCAATGCTTCTGTGAAGGTCTGCCCATTCATCAAGATTGCCAACGGTCACATTTATATCGTTGTCAATCTTTTTCATTTTAAACCTGAGTGCGTCCTGTGTCATTTTCCACTGCCCGGTCATTTTATTTATGCTGGTTTTTATTCTATTCTGGACGGTTTGGGGTGCGTCCGTATCAAAAAATATATCCACGTCGGATTCTTCATGTGTTCTCATTTGCGCAACGCTTCCAAATAATATGACATTTTTTATCTTTTTCCTGTCGGAATATGACATCGATGAAATTATATACGCAGAAGAGGTTATTGCATAACTCAGCATATCGTCGTGCATTGTCATAGAATATCACCCGTGTTCTTTTCCACAATTTTTTTCAGGTCAAGAAAGTGCTCTACCTTGCTCCTTAGTTTTGCATCATCTTTCATGTTTGAACCATAAACGAGATCATTTCTATCCGTCTCAATTACTTTGGCTATTGCAAATATTTCATTCCAGTCTTTGATATTTGAAGCAGACTTTGTCATTATGCCGTTCAATCTGATCTTAAGGTTTTTTTCTTCCATTTTAAGCCATTCGTGTTTTAGTTGTGCCCCCGGTTTCATAGCACCCATTCTATGGAAATAAAACTCTATAAGATGTTGTGATCCTAATGACAGCATAGAAGCAAGTCTTCTTTGCCATGCACAAAGACCGCGTGAATCTTTCAGGCTTTGCTCCAGTGTTTCCATGACTTCTTTCAGTGCTTCAATATGTTTTTGTTCCTGCATACGTATTATATGTACTAACGTCTTAATAAAGCTTTACGTATTTTTTTAAGACGTTGGTCTTAAAGAATAATGGCTCTGTAGAAAACCTATGAAAAAGCATCGGTGTAGACATATACGTCAACATGACGTATATGTCAACTAGAGGTATCATATATAGACGATACCCCTCACACCGATGCTTTCCTTGAGCATTTCTACAGAGCCAGAATAATCAATATTGGATATCAGATTTGCGTAATTCTTATAACTTATGTTGCGCAAATCTGCATAAATCGATTAATTAAATCATCAAAAAAGAAAAAATTATACATTTGCAACTTTCTTCGGCTTGCGGTAGTACCAGTAGCCTGCAACAGCTATGATCACTATCGCGACAATTGCGTACACTGTCATAGACTGGTCAGCACCTAGATTAAATCCTGGAACAGGTGCTATGGATCCGCATTCACTGGAATCAAACCTGCAGTTCGTACATTTCAGTGTCCCTGCCTGGAATCCTTTTGTAATGCAGGTCTGTCCCGAAAGGTCAGTGCCGTCGCATTCTTCTCCTGATTCAACAGCGTTGTTGCCGCATACTACCTGCACAGGCGGTTGCGGTTCTGGCTGTGGTTGAGGCTGTGGCTGCGCTTGCTGTGTTCCAACAGCCAAGCTGGAAGTCTTGGAGTTGAATCCGCCAGGGTACAGCCATAATGCAATGAGATCATACGTCCCTGTGGTTGAAGGCGCGCTCATCGTATAAGTCAGCGTCGCTGCTGATGTCATGTTCTTGTTGAATTTCCAGTGAAGCACGTTCCTTGTTGCGCCCTGATATTCTTTCGACTGGCTGTCGTATGTGATGTCAGATTTCAAGTATCCTGTCACAGACCAGTCATTCAAATTCCATCCATTTGGAACAAAATCAGCAAGGTCGAATCCTGTAAGAGTGCCTTCCGGATTAATATTAAACGAAACTGTAAATGAAGATGAAGGGTCAACAGAAGAAGGCATGCTCCTGTCCACCGTGACAGCAAAGGCAGCCGTGCCCATAAGCACAAACATCAAAACAGCTATCATTATTTTTTTCATCAAATCACCTATTTGTTTTTATAATATAAATCTATGAAATCTATCACGCTGAGGAAGCTTACCTTGTTCTTGTAGTAGTCGTCAATCTTGCTGATGATGTCAAGAAAACCGATAGTCTTCAGGCCAGTAACAGCAAACGTCGAGAAGCCCGGCGTTTCTGCCTCGTAATAAACATTCAATGTATCTTCAGATAATTTTGTTGTCGGCAATTTGCTCCATGTTGTTCCTGCAAGCCTGTTCAAAGCAACAGTAGACGCGCCTATCTTGTTCAGGTCAAGCCACGATTTTGGCACCTTGAATTTTATCTTTGCGTTCGATATCGACGTAGACGGGGCTGTCTGGGTTATTTCCATGTACTTGTAGACAGATCCTGACGAGGAAGATATGACAATATTCGCAGTCGAAGGCGCGCTCGATTCTTTTACAGTGACAGACACAGCTGACACTGACTGGCTGGCTGTAAGCTCTATTGTAGTGACTGGAAGGGATGCTTCTGTTATTGCAACGCTCTTTGTCTCGCCGCTTGCTATTGACCCTGCGCTTGCAGTTGTTGACGGCAAGGAAACAGCACCGCCTCCGCCGCTTCCGCTGCTAGATGTTGTCGTTGTTGCTGTTGTCTGGCAGCCATTTGTACAGGATTGACTTGCCGAGCATGCAGAATTATCTGTTGAACAAGACTCGCCTGTGTCGCAGTAGCCGTCGCCGCAGTTTGTTGACGCTGCTCTGCATATGTTATGTACGCAGTATCCGCCCGAGCATCCGGATGCGTACGTGCATGCAACGCCGTTCGCAGAGCTGTTCGCTGATAAATTAAAGTTCTCGACAACAAACATGCCTGCAGTGATTTGTTGCGCAGAAGTGTTCGTGCCGTTTGCAGCCACAAGTGCTGCGCTGTTTATCTTAAAAGTAATATTATCGCCTGTGCTTGCCTCAAAAGAAATTACGTAGCGCCCCTGCGGCGTCACGTCTGCAAGAACTCCCTGTCCTATGGAAACGCCTGCTGAGGACGTTGACGCATTATTTATGAAGACCTCTACAACCGTGCCGTTTGCAGCTGTTGAGCCGTCAAGGAACGCATATCCGCGGAAAAAGACAGGCGACGCTGCAAAAGAAACTGGTACGAGCATTAATGCTATCATTGTACAGATTAAAAATTTATTCATTGACACAACCCCATTTTGATGCTGCAGTAAGCACAGGAAATCCTGCCGTCTTTTCATTCGGTTTTTCGGTTCAGGATTTTTTATTGCCTTAATAAAAATCATGAAAATATAAAAATAACCATCTATCCGTCAATCAGAGCGTAAATCTCACGTTGGATGCCGTTACGTTTATGTAGTACGGCTTGTCGTTCGTGTTGTTCACATACTTCAGCGTCGAGCCGCCAGGGTCTGTCCTTGTCGCGAGCACCCATCCGCTGCTGGAACCGTTGACGTTATAATACATATAGTTCCAGTTCGAGCCCATGCTGGATAAGATGGAAGTGAAGTTGAAGCTGCCAGTTGCTGCAGATGTCTTGCCCGTGGATTCCATTATCGTCTGCGTTGGTATGAATAACGTCTTCCATCCTGTGCTGAAGTATCCTGTTGTCGGCTGCGTGTAATTGTAGTTTCCCGTCGTATCAATACTGAACCATATGACAGAAGAGGACGTCATGACATTGCCTGCTGTGTCCTGGCATCTTGCATAGTAAGCCTTGACACCATCATTCTGTGAAGACAACGTGTAATTATGTGCTGTTGACCCGCTGCCTGTAAACGTGCTTGACATGCTTGCATACGTTGTGTCAGAAGTGTCAAACTTGCAGGTTGCTGTTTCGCTTGTGTTGACAAGCAGTGCCGGCGTACTTGTTGTAACGGTTGCAGCTGTTGTAGGTGCTGTAGCTGTTATTACCGGAGCAGCTGTGTCAGTTGCGTTGACCTCAAAGTTTATTGGTTCTGAAGTTGTCATTACGTTTCCGTATGTGTCCTGACATCTTACATAGTAAGTATATACGCCGTTCGTTAATGATGCTAATGTATAGTTGTGCGTTGTTCCGCTTCCGTCCATTATATTTGCCATGCTTGCATATACCTTACTGGAAGTATCAAATTTGCATACTGCGTTCTCGCTTGTGTTCACAAGCAGTGCCGGCGTAGCTGTTGTGACCTTTGCTGCTGTGGTTGGTGCTGTTGCTGTTATTGTCGGAGCGCTTGAATCGGCCGTTGTCGTTGACGTGTTCGAGCCCAGAGTTGCCACAGTCGGTGTTATCGCAACGCTAGAAGAGGCGCCTACCACTGTCATGTTCGCAGTGGATGTCGTCAGCCCGAATGTCCTGCCGCCTACTGCGCCTGATGAAACATTTGCGACCACTATAAGCACCTGCGTCGTGCCGTTCGTGACAGTGAACAATGGAGCAGCAGAGAAGTTATACACAGAGCCGGACATTGTAAGGTTCCATCTTACGAGCGTCTCTGTTGCATTTAATACACCGTCATCATTAGTTGCATTGAACAGGCCGACAGCAAGTATGTCGCCGTCGCCTGCGGTTCCAGTTCTTGTCAGGCTGAAGTTGTTGATATTCATTGTCTCGCCGAATGCTGTGAATGAATAGCTTATCACAGACACGTTCACTGCCCCGGCTGCCATGTATTGCGATATCTTATTTGTCCCTGTTATTGTAAGGTTTCCGTACAGTGTTGAATTATCTGATAATCCCGTTGTTATTGATTCTGCAACAGTCTGTCCTGATGATCCGCCAATCGTTGCGACATCAGCAGAGACATTTATTCCCATGCCAAACGTGTGGCCTCCTGCAGCAGTTGCTGTCGTGTTAACCACTACCAATAGTATCCTGGAGCCGCCTGACGGTATTGCCAGCGACAAGCCTGAGAAGTTATATTTTCCGCTTGAGCTTGTAGTCTTGATGCTGAGCAGTGTCTCTGTTCCGTTGAACACGCCGTCGTTTATAGTATCGTTATATAATGAGACAGATGCTATGTCTCCGTCATTTATGTTTCCTGTCCTTGTAATCAGTATCTCTGATATGTTCATCTGCTCGCTTGTAGCGGATATGTTAAATGTTACAACAGTGATATTCTTGGTTTCTATTGCTGTTGTTGCCGCCACACGTGTGGTTCCTGTTATTGTGAGTGTGCCTGCTATTGTTGATATATTCGAGCCGGCTGACGTCAGCGTCTGGGGCGTGACAGAGTATCCGCTTGTTCCTGACGTGATGCTCATATTTGTTGAGCCGAGCGATATTCCGAATGTGCGTCCTCCTGTTGCGCTGCTTGAAATATTAAACACTACGAGAAGGTGCTGGAAGCTGTTTGAAGATATATTCAGCAAACTGGCACCAGTAAAGTTGTACACACCATTCACAGGTGAGGATGTATTCCATCTCAACAGCGTGGAATTTGCCAGCACTGTATCAGCCGTGTTATTATACAATCCGACAGCAACGATATCTCCGTCTACTGCTGTTCCTGTCCTTGTTATGTTTATCGCTGTAAGGTTCATCTGCTCGCTTGACGATGTTATATTGTAGACCATGACAACAACGTTTGTCGCGCCTATGTCGGTTGTTGCACCAAGCTTGTTGATACCAGTTATGTTCAAAGTGCTTATCGTGGACGTTGATGAAGCCGTGCTTGTAACAGTTGGTACTATTGCATTATTAGTTGTTCCGCCAACCATTGTAAGATTCGCTGTTGCTATGTTCGCACCAAATGTGCGTCCACCAATTGCAGAGCTTGACAAGTTGAATACAACTATAATGTGCTGGTTGCTGCCGGCTGCGACTGTCACAATAGGTGTACCAGAAAAGCTGTACACCAAGCCGCTAGGCGATGACGAATTCCATCCTATCAGTGTCGAACCTGTTGCAGACGTCGTGACAGAATTGTTGTACACGCCGACAGCTGCTATGTCTGCCGCAGTTGCCGTGCCGAGCCTTGTTATGTTCAAGTATGACAGATTAACAGCTTCGCCCATTGCTGTAATATTATAGACAACTACCGCGATATTATTTGTTCCTGCAGGATTCATAGTTACCTGCTTGTCGATTCCTGTTATTGCTGACGTTCCGTATATTGTTGATGTCGTTGACGTCAATGCTGCCTGGGTTGAAGGTTTTATGTTCTGTCCTGTTGTGCCTGATATCACAGTCATGTTGGCGGTTGTCGAAGCTGCGCCGAATGTGCGTCCTCCTGTAGCAGCGCTTGCCACATTAAATGCAACTATCAGGTGCTGGTAGCCGCCAGCTGCGACTGCAACAAGCGGTGCTTCAGCTGTCTTTGTGAAATTGACCATTATGCCTGACCTTGTTCCGTTTGCCGATATTGCAGTCGCGCCTGTTATGCTTGTGCCTGTCGAGGAATTATACAAAGCAACAGTAGTGACGTCAGCTGCTAAAGCCGAGCCGAGCATTGTTATATTTATCTCACTGAGATTCATTGCCTCGCCTGTGGCTGTCAGGTTGAAGACCACAATCGCTACATTTGAAGAGCTTGCATTGGTTGTTCCGCTGACCTGGTTGATGCCTGTGATTGTTGATGTGCCGATTATTGTCGATGTGCTGGAAGCTGTGGTCGAAACAACAGGAACTGCCTCTATGTTCGATGTTCCGCCCCTGAATGTCATGTTCGCTGTTGCAGTATTGACGCCAAACGTATTGCCGGCTGTTGCACCGGCTGCTACATTAACAACAACTATCAAATGCTGGTAACCGCCAGCTGCAACTGCGACAGCAGGTGTTCCTGCAAACCTGACGTTTATTCCTGTTCTTGTTCCGTTTGTTGATACAGCAGTGGCTCCTGTTATGCTTGTGCTCGTTGAAGAATTATACAGTGCGATTACAGGGATGTCAGCTGCCGTGGCTGTTCCTGTCATTGTTATATTGAATTCAGTAATGTTCATTGCCTCGCCTGTGGCTGTGATATTGTAAACCATGACCGCAGCATTCGTTGAACTGATGTTTGTTGTCGCCGTAACCTGATTTATTCCTGTGAGGCTTGTAGTTCCGAATATTGTCGGAGTCGATGAATTAGAGCTTGCCAGTGTCGGTGTTATTGCCTGTGATGACGTCGCGCCTGTAAGTGTCAGATTGACCGTTGCTATGTTCGCGCCGAAAGTTCGTCCGCCTGTTGCAGAGCTTGACAGGTTGAATACAACTATGATGTGCTGGTTGCTGCCGGCTGCGACTGCTGCAAGCGATGTGGCCGAGAAGTTATATATTAATCCTGTCGGCGAAGAGCTGTTCCATCCTATCAGTGTCGAATCTGTTGCCGATGTCGTTACAGAGTTGTTGTATACGCCGACAGCTGCTATGTCTGCCGCAGTTGCCGTGCCGAGCCTTGTTATGTTCAGGTTCGACAAGGTCATTGCCTCGCCTGTAGCTGTGATATTGTAAACTATGATGGCAACATTTGATGTGCTTACATTATTCGATGCGCCTGCCTTGTTGATGCCTGTTATTGATGAAGTGCCGACAATCGTTGCAAGGCTTGAGTTCGAGCTTGTCAGCGTCGGCGTGATCGCTACGCCAGACGCGCTGCCTAGCATGCTCAAATTGGCTGTCGCTATGTTGGCGCCTACTGTCTTGCCGAATGTTACGTCAGCTGTGCCTGATATGTTGAACACAACAAATAGGTACTGAGTGCCGCCTGCAGATACATTCAATATGCTTGTTCCGTCATCTGCACTGATGTTGAAAACATAGACGCCGTTTGTAGGTCTTGTTGCGTTCCATTTCATCAATGTTGCTGTTGCCAGGTCAGTTCCTGCAGAATTATTATATAATCCGACTGCCGTGATATTTGTGTTGGTCGGCCCTGCCGATGTGCCAAGCTGAGTTATATTTATCGCCGTAAGGTTCATCTGCTCGCCTGTGGCAGTTATGTTGTAGATTATCACAGGCACATTTGTCGAGCTGACATTCACTGTAGGTGTAAGCCTGTTGATTCCTGTTATTGCTGAGGTTCCGAAAATAGTTGACGCTGTCGATGCGCCTGTTGTAACTGTTTCGGTTATTGATTGTGATGAAGAAACGCCGGTTGTTGTCACATTTGCAGCAATGACTTCAACGCCGAAAGTTCGTCCGCCTGTTGCAGAGCTTGACAGGTTGAATACTATAAGAAGTATCTGTGAGCCTGCTGAAGGCACAATCAAATTAATGTTAGAAAAGGTATAGACTCCATTTGACGTTGTGTTCCATCCTATCAGGGTTTCTGTCGCATTATACACGCCTTCATTTGACGTATCGTTGTACAGACCGACAGCACTTATATCAGCGTCCTGCACAGATCCTGTTCTTGTAAGCTGTATGGCAGAAACATTCATTGCTTCGCCTGCGGCTGTCAGGTTGTATGTGATTATTGTGACATTAGTTGTCCCTATTTGCCTTGTTGAAGCCACCCTGTTTGTTCCTGTTAAACTGAGTGTTCCGTATACTGTCATCGTCGGCCTGCTTGAAGACAGCGTGAAGTTGCCGCCTGCAGAACCATTCACTGTTATGTCAAAGACCTTTGAGCCCGCGGTTGCCGGCGCAAGGAAGCTTGCAATCGAGACATCCGCATTTGCGCCAGCAGCAAGTGCCGATGCTATAGAGGTCTTTGTACATTTCACAACCTTGCCATTAGAATCAATAGTCTTGTCCCACGCACCTGCACCTATTGTAGGACACGTCAGATTTGCTGTTTCAGTATCAGCATATCCTGATATCGAGTAATTGACTCTTATCTCGTTTATGCTGTCTCCGCCTGAAGGATTTGTAATCGTGAACTTCAGGTTCTTTCTCAAATTTATTTGCTGTGTTGTATCGTTGACAACCGCGGTTGCAGAGAGCGCAAGTATGTTTGACGTGCCTGCAGGGTTCAGTGCAAATGCGCCTATGGTTGTAATCGCAACACCAGACAAGGCGCCAGTAACCGTGATATTTCCTGCTCCAACAACCTGTGCATCTACTGTATTGGATGCTGTTGCGCTCGCGTTTATGACATAGGTAATTATCAATGTTTTTGTTAATCCTCTGGACACGTTGTATATGCCATTTGTCGCGCCTGAGCCGAATCTTGCAACATTTCCTGACAGTGCTGCTGTTGTAATTAAAGTATCGCCGGAAGTGTATGAAGAGCTCGTATCAGTGTCTTCGTAGAGCTTTGCCGCAGTGACATCATTATTGTTTGTGTTGACCATTGTGGCATTGAGCTCTTTTATGTTCATTGCCTCGCCCAGCGCCTTGAACGCAAGGCTGATTATTCCAGCTTCCTGGCTCTGGTCAACATTGGTCGGCGTCAAATCAGCGACTACAACAGAGAAGTTTCCGTATATCGTCGACAACGATGAGTTAGAGCTTGTCAGAGTCGGCGTGATCACAACCCCTGACGCAGATCCGAGCATGCTCAAATTGGCTGTTGCTATGTTCGCGCCGAATGTCTGGCCGCCTGTTGCATCTGGTGTTATGTTGAACACCACGAAAAGCAGCTGGCTGCCGCCTGATGATATATTCAGTATATCTGTCGAGTCATCTGCACTGATGTTGAAAACGTAAACACCATTCACAGGTTCTGTTGCATTCCATCTCATCAGTGTAGCGTTCCCGAGTGCTGTATCGCCGACAGAATTATTATACAATCCAATTGAGCTGATATTTGTATTTGTCGAGCCCGCCATTGAGCCAAGTCGTGTTATGTTTATCGCCGTAAGGTTCATCTGCTCGCCTGTGGCAGTTATGTTGTAGATTATGGTTACTACATTATTGGATGCTATTACAGTCGTCGCAGGATTCTGGTTGATTCCTATTATCGCTGAAGTACCGTAGATTTTCGACGCTGTTGAAGCGCCTGTCGTGACTGTCTCGGTTATTGCCTGAGCAGATGTAATCGATGTAGTTGAAACATTTGTTGGGGTGAGTTCGACTCCGAATGTCCTGCCTGCTGTCGCGCTCGACGACAAATTGAGTATAATTAATAATGTCTGGTAGTTTGTGGCGCCGCTCTTTACGATGAAATTCATGTTAGTGAAATTGTACACGCCGTTGGGCGATGCTGTTTTCCATCCTATCAGTGTTTCTGTTCCGTTCAGCACGCCGTCATTTATGTTTGTTTCGTTGTACAAAGCGACAGCTGTCACGTCAGCGTCCTGCGAAGTGCCTGTCCTTGTCAACTGTATATTAGTGACGTTCATGTCCTCGCTTGTCGCGGTGAAGTTGTACGTAATGACAAGAACATTTGATGTCCCTATCTGCTTGGTGGTTGCGACGCGGTTTGTTCCTGATATATTGAGAGCGCCGAATATCGTGACTGTTGAAGAGCCGAAAGCAGAGCCAGTTGATGTAATAGTCTGCGAGGAACTGTCGCCTGTACCTGTTGTGTTTGTTCCGCCGACTGATATTTTTATCGTGTCTCCGCCTGTTGCTGTCGCTGATATATTATAGGCAATAAGGTAACACTGTGCTTTCCCTGAAGGAATATTGCCTGTTGACGCGAGCGTGAGCACCATTGATTGGTTTACAGTGTCGCTTACCTGAATAAAATCATTGCTTGCATCTATTGTACCATTGCAGCCTGTGTCATTGTATACCATTATCCTTGAAAGGTCGTTGAGATTTGTCGCGACTGTGTTTACGCGTATTGCAATTGACGAAATTGCCTCGCCTGTCGACGAAAGGTTTATCTGTCCCATGATTTTATTAGCCGCGCCGATCGCGACCGTTGTTGCGCCTGATGCGCGGTCGACAGACGTGAGAGCCATTGTGCCGTATACTGTCACGGTCGGCCTGTTGGCCTGCAGCGAGAAGTTGCCGCCAAGATTGCCGCGGGCATCGATATCAAAAGTTTTTACGCCGGCTGTGGCAGGAGCAGTAAAGCTTCCTACTGTGATTGTTGTCGACTGCCCTGAAACAAGGTTCTGGCCTCCGCTGTTTGTACAGGTTATTGTATTGAGATCCGCATCAACGGACGCAGAGCCCCACGAACCAGATATCGACGGGCAGACAATATTCCCCGCAGACGGGTCGGCAAACGCCGCATTTGTATAGGTAATTATGATCCTGTTTATCTCGTCTGTTCCGTTGTTTCCTATCGTGAACGTGTATGCTTTTGCCGAGCTTATCTCAGCTACTGTGTCGTTCAGAGTTGCATTGGCAAACAACTGGGTAACTGTTATGGCAACAGTAGACACGTTTGTAATGCCTGTGTCGTCTGTGGTATTGATGGTGAATGTTGATGTCTGCGGTGCAGCAGGGGATGCTGTCCCGGAAACAGTAATATTGAAAGTTGTGCCTGTGAAGTTTATATCAGCGACGTCCGCAAAACACCTTACTATGCCGCCGCCTGGCAGCGATGCGTTCCACTGGGTGCTTCCAGAATTAGAACATGTTATCGAGTTGTTGCTGCTTGGCACGCCCCACCCTGCAGCCGTGAAGTTTATATTTATCCTGGTAAAGTTATCCGCACCTGTCCTTGTAATTGTGAAGTTCAGCTGGATTGCCTGCGATGTATCTACAGGCCCTGCCGGAGCGACCGTGGTTGCTGTGCTGTGAGAAGCTGATACTGTTGTCACGTACAGTACTCCGAGGACTAGCGCAATTGCAAGTACGAATATTGCACCGGTCATCAGGCCTTTGTGTGAGCCTTTCAGCAAACCTTTCATGCTTTTTTCCATTTCATGAACCCCAAGTTTCAGGAAAAATTCCCTGATTTAATCTTGTTTTTGCGTCCTATATATAGTTTTTAATTCCGTTTTCTTGACCTGCCATATTTTTTTCTCGTTTGGTGTGATTCAGCAAACTTTTTTCTCGTTTTTTAGTTGAATAAAAACATTTGACCTTCCTACTTTTGTTTTTTTCAGCTTTCCCTGGTCTGCCAAGGCGTCCAGGTAACCAGCTGTAACCTCTCTTCTCATGTTCAGCTGCCTTGCTATTTCAGAAGTAGAAAGAATCTCATTGCTATCGAGAATGTCGATAATCTTTTTCTCAACCACACTAACCTGAGACATTACAAATGTATTGCAATTCGTTCTTTATATACTTTCAATTACGGATAAATTACAACCATAAAGTGACAAGTTTCATTCTATATTGCTGTCATACTGCCGCACATCTGTTTTTAAGAAAAAATTCAAAAATTATTCACGAATTCCTTAGAAAATACTGATAAATGAAAGAAATTAGCAAGAAAAAGAGGGGAAACTGGTCAGAAAAGACATTTATTTGCCATGTCATGTATCGAATCAGTATTTTATATCTTCTGAATCTTATTATTTTCGATAAAATGTACGTATTTATTGACGAATCCGGCGATCTTGGATTCGACTTTAAGAAAGGTTGGAAGCCATCAGATTTCTTTCTTGTTGGTGCACTGAAAATAAAAGATGAAAAATACTTGAACAGGTAATAAAGCGGCATAGAAAAAGGGTAAAGAGGAAGAAAGAAGAAAGGAATGAAATAAAGTTCTCTAATACATCCCCAGAAAATAGAAAAAGGATACTTCATGATATTGCAAATCTTGATGTAGGAATGTTTTTCATTTATGTAGACAAACACAATGCATACGGCTACATAAAAGATGATCCCGTAAGAATGTATTCTTACTTGCTTAAGATTTTGGCTGAAAAATGTTTTTCGCAGTCAATAGAAGAAGATACATCAATAATTTTTGACCGCTCTTTCTCAAGAATTCAGCAAGAGGCGTTAGAATTGTATTTATTGACTCAGAATGAGCATCTCATGAACGCCGTAAATAAAATATCAATAAAACATCTTCAATCACAGGAAAATCAGGGTCTTTTTTGTGTGGATTTTGCCTGTGGTGCTGCGATGCACAAAATAACGAACAAAAATCAGATATATTTTGACATAATAAAAGACAAGGTAAAATGCCTGAAATCAATATATTAGAAATATGTGACCCCTTCCAATCGTCCCAAGCTCACCAGGGAGCCATCATCCTTTCGGAAGGACTTACTCACAGTCATTATATTTTTTACAAAGTATATATACTTTGGCTATTTATAAGCCCAAAACCTAACCATGAAAAACCTTTAAAAAGTCTGAGAATACAAGATTAATTAATATGTTCCCCAGTCTTGCACCTTCTTCGGAAGGGCGACACTGGGTCATTCTTATTTTTTAATGCATGACTTCAAAATATCATCCAGTAATATGGAAGAATTGCAAACGCTCTTTAAGAAGTCTGATCGGCTTACAGAAAAGTAGGCGTTCTCCACTTTTTTGCCTTGCCGTATTTCGTGCTATTCATAAATACTTTAAAGTCCAACAAGAATATATGGCATATTTTATAGCTATCGATTCGGCAAAACAGTTGAAATTCAGTGGAGTAATTTCAGGAAGTTACAAGGAAATATTTGAGTTTTATGCGGATATGGAAAAAATATTTGTTAAAAGAGGTATCAGATCCCCGTTTCATTATCATAAATTAACAAATAAACAAAAAGGCTTGTGCAGAAATGATATAGTTTCTCTTGTAAATAATTCACTTAAAATTAAGATAAACATATTTCAACATAGAATTCCTCAAAGATACTCACACAAAGACTATTACTTGTTCCATATACCAAATTGTATTTCAGAAGACTTGGAGTCGTGGATTAAATCACAAAAGAAGGATTGTGATATTGAAGTTAAAGTAAACGAAGACTACAATATTCGTCATCAGAAGCATGGCACGAATATATTTATCGAAAACCTGATACGCCAAATAGGACTGAGGGCGACAGGCAAAGTAATTGCGGTTCTAAAGAACACGAGAGAAGACCAAAAGATGAGAGCAACAATAAAATTACTGAATGGATGTATTATTGACTTCTATGCTAGTAAGACGCAAATTAATGAATCCAAAGAAATTCAATCTGTAGACATTGTATTAGGGTACTATATCGATAACAAATATGATTTTGACCCAAAAAGAATTCATTTCAGAGAAATATAAAAAAGATTGCTTCTGTCTTTCGACAGAAGGTGAGTCGTCAACATCTTAGAGGCGACGTCCACATGGGATCATACCTCATAAGACTAATACTCTTATATCTAATTGAGTATAGTCATATTTAAAACTTAGTTCGTATATAAATAGATTTTGTATATTTTCCAAACTATATTTTACAACTAATTGTTTTAACGCATAATTTTCTATACCGATATGGATTTATTT
>JACPVU010000002.1 GCA_016191585.1 archaeon | reverse complement strand
GGTCTTTACCGTCGACAGTTACTCCACTGCTGACGCAAGTTCCAAGAACCTGGTTTACTTTTGACTGTAAATTTCCTTTTATAGAATCCTTGCTTTTTGCTATATTTACAACCGTATCCAGGGAAATATCTCCGGCTATTTTTCTTTTCTTATCCTCGCCAACAGTAGCCAATTTCTGCGTCTTCAATTCTTTTTTCAACATTGATGTAACTGGTGGTGTGCCGACTTCTATTGTAAATTTCTTTGTTTCAGTATCAACAATTATTTTTACCGGAACTTCCATGCCCTTGAAAGCCGCTGTCTTTTCATTTATCTCCTTTACTACAAGCCCTACGTTTATGCCAAGTGGTGAAAGTGCTGGACCTATAGGCGGAGCCGGAGTTGCTTCCCCGCCTTTTATAAGAACATCGACTTTTTCTTTTCCCATATTAATCACATTATGTGTTATGCTTCTGGTGAAGCCTCACCGAATTCATAGAAATAGTAACAGGTATCGGTATTGCGGCTTCGATGAATTCTACTGTAAGTTCATTTTTCTGCTCGTCAATTCTTGATATCTTTGCCATCTCACCTTTGAACGGCGAACCAACTATTTCCACGACGTCGCCGATTTCTAGTTTTACTTCGCTTTTTTCAGGCACAAGAAATCTTTCTATCTGCCCCATTTCAGCGTTTTTGTTTATGAATCCACGTATATGTGGTATGCTTTTTATTGCAGTTTCAATATCCTCGGATTCACCTTCTATAAAAATATAACCTCGTAAATCTTCGGGATGAAACAGTGATTTTATCGGGATCTTCTGCGAATTTATCCTTACAACTAACGAATCCATTACAACATTCTCTCTGCCCGTAGTAGTTCTTATTGTCGCTATCACTACAATCCGCCCATAAGCTGCACAGCTAGGAATATCACAAAACCTATAATGCCTATTATCAGAAATCCAAGTCCGGTTATCTTGACCGACTGCTTGTATTCTGTTTTATCGGGCTTACTAGATACAAGGAGTATCCTTCTCATTCTTTCTATGACATTCCTAAGCGCCATAAGTCCTAATATAGAACAAAAAGGTTTAAAAATCAAGATAAGCGGCAATAAAACAATTATTCAAGAAATGGTGTTGATATGTCAACTGTTTTTAATAGCTGGTTCTCGACTTTTGTGACGTATCTATCTTTATCGCAGTGAGATTTTCTTATTCTCCCAGAAGAGATCCTTCGTCTGCATCGTAATCAACTAGGTGTCCATCAACAATTGCAATAAATTGCCCTAAATACTGGGTTAATTGGCCGCTCGTAAAAAGAGTTTCGTAAGTCTTGAAATTAATATCATTTTCTGGATTCATAAGACTACAATAAAAATTAACTATTTAAAGCCAGATTCCAGTTACTCTATGAAATCTATGCCGAAAGATTTTTCTATGTCTTTTTTCTTCTCTTTCGTATAGCTTGTCTTCGGAGAAGTAATTACAGGAGAATTGACACCTGTTACTATAAGCATCGCCCTTATCGAATCACCGAGTTCTTTGACAATCTGGGCGCCCCATATTATTTTTGCCTCAGGACTTAGTTTCGTTGCTATAGTTTCAACTATATTCTGACATTCCCTGATAGTTATGTCAACACCACCTGATACATTTATCAGAGCGCCTTTTGCGCCGTCTATATCAACATCAAGCAGTGGATTGTTCAAAGCACGTTCGACGGCTTCTATTGATCTGTTTTCACTGTCACTATCACCCATACCTATCATGGCAAGGCCACCATTACTCATCACAGCTTTTATGTCGGCAAAATCCAGGTTTACCAGTCCAGGGCGTGTTACGAGTTCTGTTATTCCTTTCACGGCATTTACAAGAATTTCATCTGCAACCTTGAATGCTGTAGTAAGTGATACGTCCGGAACAATTTCCAAAAGTTTGTCATTTGGTATAATTATCAATGTATCAACAGCTTTCTGTAATTTATCCAGACCATCTTTTGCATTTAACATTCTCTGACGGCCTTCCATCGTAAAAGGCAGTGTAACTATCCCGACTGTCAGTGCACCTGCTTTTTTTGCTATGTCAGATGCAATGGGTATCGATCCAGTTCCCGTACCACCACCAAGCCCGCACGTAACGAATACCATGTCGGCACCTTCCAAAACTTTTTTGAGGTCGTTTTTACTTTCCTTTGCTGATTCCTCACCGACACGTGGATCAGCTCCAGCTCCTAGGCCGCCTGTTATTTCTTTTCCAATAAGTATTTTGATATCTGCGTCAGTATACAAAAGGTCCTGGGCGTCAGTGTTTATTGCAATAGTTTCAGCACCTACTATACCGACTTGCATCAGCCTAGAAATAGTATTACCTCCCCCACCACCACAGCCGATGACTTTTATTACAGCCCTTTTCGCTTCCAGAATTTGTCTGAGCTGTTCGTCAGCAGGTGAAGTTCCTATATCTTTTGTTGTGAGTATACCCATGATTATCACTATTGTACTAATTATTGTTAAGATATATTTAAAGTTTAATCAACATTTTTGTGTAATTTTTCTGCATTACAAATAATTTTAAATAATAGTAGAAGTAGTAATAGTAATAGAAGAAAAGGTGATAAAACGATGAAACTACAGTGCACACACTGTCAGCATATGTGGGACACGAGAAAAAATGAGATACCAAAAAGCTGTCCGTATTGCAAGTACAGCACTTATTACCACAGGCCTACGATAATCAGGAAGTAACTTTAAGAAAAAGTTTTCTATTGTTTGTTAGTTTCTTTCTTTTCGAAACTTTCAACAAAATTTATCTTCTTGATCTCGTGTATATTGTCGAGTATTACGTTGCTTATCTTTTGCTTGAGCTCGTTTGGTATAGTTACATGAACATTTGCTTCTTGTTCTGATAATGAAATGTCAACACCGCGGAATCCAAAGAATTCAAATATACCTTTCATCTTTTCTACAGAGTCTTCAATCTTTTCAACTATCTCTAGCTCGTACTTCAACATCTTTCCTGCTAATGGATTGTTAAAATCTATTCTGATACGTCCACCGCTAACACTCTGTATGCGGCCTTTCATACCTGAAAAATCAACAATCATGCCTTGCTTGGGTTCGACTTTCTGGTCTTTAAAAACCTTCTGTGGGACAACCTTTACAAGTCTTGCGTCTCTTTCACCAAACCCATCTTTAGGTTCTATGCTAAAAGATTTTTTTTCACCAACACCCATTTCACTTATGGCATTCTCAAGACCACGTATGACAAACCCAGCACCTACAAGTACGGGTATAGGCCCGTATTTTACCCTTTCAGAGTATACACCTTCCTTCTTTGCAGCTTCTTCAGAAGTAAGGTCAAATATTTCCCCGCTTTCCAGCCTACCAATATAATTTATTTTTACAACGTCGCCTTTCTTCATATCTATCACACTGTTTATGGTACGTCAATTTACCAGCTATTATCTATCGATAGCTGTTTCTGAGTGATTAACAATTGTTAATCACTCTTAAGTTGACAGTATCTGTTTGTGTAATCAAAAGCATTTAAATATTAAATTTTGCATGCATCGCACATTACGCAACCATTACGAATTCCTGATACTGAAATCTTTATAAAGATTTTAGTCACTATTAAGTAATTGAATTTGGGGTGTGAAAAATGTTATTCAAAGTATCCGATGACTGGAAGCAGCTTCTGTCTCAGGAAGACGAGGCAAAACTAAACGAAATTTTGAACAGAGCTTCAAAGTATCGTGGAGCCTACAAGAACGCACACAATGTCAAGATCGCACAACTCTGGACAGCAATCCTCGAGCTCAGGAAAGAAAATAACGCATTGCTGAACAGGTTGAAGAAGACAGAATTTGTCATAGACGGTGTCCGCGACCGCATACGTGCCCAGGACTCTGCTGAAAGAGAACTGCTTGAAAGTCTTGAAAAATTCTAGAAGATAGGTAAAAACTATGAAAAAAATCTGTGGCACCTTAATTGCACTTACTTTTTTTAGTCCTATGATATCACAGTTTACAAATAAATATATTTATGACTTGAACGTAGAAGAATCTGCAGCAGTTACATATGTCAATTATGGTGTAGGAAGAGGAGCTGTATACGACATACTTTATGGTACCGGTGCCTCTGTTGGCCATTTGATTTGTTATGGTCAAGACGTATTTGATAATCTGGACAAAACTAAAAACAGGAAAACTGAATCAGAAGCATTTGACAAGATTATTAAGAAAATAAATTTATTCTAGGAGTATTCCTGGCTTCTGCGGGTTTGAAGACCGCGCTTTTTGATCTTCAACGCCATTTGAATTAATTATTTCTATTTTGCATCCAATCTCTTTTTCCAAAAATGATCTAGCACCATTCAATATTTCTATTTGTGTGTCCTTTTTCAAAACAGACTTTATTTCATTTATTTTTTTGTAAAGACTTTGTACGAATGAAACTGTGGCGTTTCCATACTTTTTCATGTCACTCAACATGATTTCTTTTGTTATGTCGTTCATAGGCTTTGACTTGTTTTTCAATACGACATTATGTACATAGAATTTCCAGTCGTCCGCAACAAACACCTTTACATTAGAAGGCTTCATGCTTTTTAGCTTCTGTATTTCTCTTACATCGTCCAGCACGTTTTTTATGAATTCTTCAGATTTCTCAGAATCTTCATTTATCATACGTTCATTGTATTTTGGCCATTCAGACACGGAAACAAAACCTTTTCCTATATTCGTCCACATCTCCTCACAAATATGTGGAGTCATTGGTGCTGTAAGTCTTATTATTGCCGATAAAAATTCACTGATAACATTTTTATTTACCCCGTCGATTTCAGTCCTTTTCATATACCACTTGAGGTCGTTTGTGGCGTCAAAAAGCGCGTAATTTAAAGCTGTCCTGAACTTCGTGACTTCGTAGTTTTCTGTTGCACCTTTTATTATTCTATGCAATCTGCTCAACAGGTACAAATCTATCGGTCTGTTTTTCATAGACTTTGACTTCTTCAGTATTTTCAGCGTGTCAAAAAGAAAGTCGTATCTTATGTTGAACCCTTTCAGGTTCTCTATTCTCCAGTCTGCGTCGTCGATCCCTTCACTCGACGTTACTATGTTTATCCTTGTCATATCGGCGCCATACTTTTCAATTAGGTCTTTTAGCGGAATTATGTTTCCTTTTGATTTGCTCATCTTTTCTCCCTCGACATTCACGTAGCCGTTGACAGATATACATTTCGGCCATTTGTTCTCGGGCCATATTGCCGTATGATGATACAGAAAGAAAATGAGATGGTGTTGTAGCAGGTCTTTTGCGCTGTTCCTGATGTCCATAGGATAAAAATATTCAAACTCGTTTTTCATTTCATTAATTATACTGGTCTTAATCCCTGATTTTGCAGCTTTCCTTGCGTCGCCTTTTCCAAGAAATACGTAGTCAAGAACTTCTTTTGTAAGTTTGTTTGCCGGTATTTTGTATTTGCTTATAGTTTTGGCTATCGTATAGTATGCCATATAGATCGTGCTGTCTGACAGTGTCTCGACAATCCACGAATTATCCCACGGTAGCGGCGTGCCGAGTCCGGACCTTCTTG
Source organism: archaeon (assembly GCA_016191585.1). GTDB lineage: Archaea > Aenigmatarchaeota > Aenigmatarchaeia > GW2011-AR5 > GW2011-AR5 > JACPVU01. The sequence goes on along the minus strand of JACPVU010000002.1, from coordinate 6,806 downwards.
TACAAGCCTTGTCCTTTAGCCAGTCTATTGTCACAAGGAAATTGTTTTTGGCCTCTTCCGGATATATGTCCATCTTATTCAGGCATTTTTTTACAAGGGCTTTCCATTTTTCATCCGAGTATTTAAGGAACCACTGGTTTTCAAGTATTTTTACGTGGCATCTTGTCGTGCACCTGCAAACGACGTTATTTACATCGTAGAACATGTCGGCAATTTCCTTGTCTATAAAGTCAAAAATTATTTTTTCCTTGGATTCGCTTACCTTCAGGCCTTTGTGAGTCCCACATTTGTCATTTAATACACCTGTATGAAATTCTTTTTTGTACAGCATACTAGTGGCTGTGTCAAGCTCTTTTTCCTGTTTTGTGGATCTTATTTTCATTTCTTCACACAAATTTTTTGCGTTCATTTCAGATGCGACAACTATTATCGGCTCTATTTCTTCTTTTGTTACTCCAAACCTCTCGGCTTCGCCGCTATTTTTGAATTCTTCTATGGCTACATAATCATAAGGCGCATGCGCCGGAACGCTCATGACAACTCCGGTTCCGTTGCACGGATCGACAAATTCAGAAGGAATTATTGGAACATCCATCTCGTTTACGGGATTTTTTGCGCGCTTTCCAAACAAGTCAACTTTCTCGTCGAACTGTTTCAACTCTTTTACGTTCTTGAACTGGTCCTGAATTTTTATTACAGCCTCTTTCGAAACTATCCAGTTCTCACCTTCTACAGATATTTTGACGTAGTCAGAATGGGGGTTGAGCCATATGTTTGTGACGCCGTATATTGTCTCAGGCCTGAGCGTGGCAGCAGGCAGGAACGCGTCGCCAATTTTGAATTTGATCAATACGTATTCTATCGGGCTTTCGCCTTCACCTTCAAGCCTATCATGATCCCCTGTAGGGCTCTGGTCATGCGGACACCAGACAACAGGATGAGTCCCCTGCACAACATAACCTTTTTCCTTCAGCAAATTATACTGCCACTCGATGAACCTAGAAAACTGTGGATCAACAGACAAAGTGAACTTTCTCCTCCAGTCTATTGAGTATCCCATTTTCCTGAAGTTTTCTTCGATCTTTTCAGCCCAGAATCTTGCAACGTACGAAGGGCCTTTATTTTTGAAATTTTCTATGTCTTTCTCTGTTGCGCCGAAAGTCTCGTAAGTCTTTATCTGGTTCATGTCGCCTTTTCTCAACCTTTCAACTGCGCCAAGTATAGGTTCGCCTGTGGCGTGGAACCCCTGCGCAAGAAGCACGTTAAAGCCAAGCATCCTCTTGTAACGTGCGTAGACGTCCGTCCTTGTATAAGTGTACGTGTGGCCTATATGGGCATTTCCATTGACGTATGGTATAACATTGGAAGTGAAAAACTTTTTCATACCTTTGTCTACATCAGATTCAAACAGTTTTTTCTGTTCCCATTTTTTCTGCCACTTCTTCTCTATTTTCTTGAATTCCATAGACGTCACTATAATTATCCTTTATTTACACATTTAAGTTGTGCTTTAATTAATATTCTATAAGTTTAGGCATTGGGCGTGTAGCTCAGCTTGGATAGAGCACTAATCCAAATAGAGTATTTCTATTTTGAGTGTTGGCCTTCTATCAGCTGTGAAGAAAGCTAGGGGTCGCGGGTTCGAATCCCGTCGCGCCCATTATGAAACATTCTGTCTGGGGCAATGGCGACAGTCTAACATTGTCTATACTGAAGAAAACAAGAATAACAGGGCAATTCTGCTTGCCAATTATAAACTAAAAATCTATAAATCAACTTTTTCAGATGATGTAAGTAATGTAAAAGACTATGGATGGATAAGCAGAGGAAATTTCCTGCTTCTGGTAGGCAAAAAAACAAGAGAAAAACAGTTTATAAACGTTGAATGCACTATAGATAATAGTGTGGTTGAATGACTCGTATAATTGCTTGCGTATCAGGTAAGGGCGGTGCCGGAAAAACTACACTTGTTGCAAATCTTGGAATAGCACTGGCAAGACTTCATAAGAACGTAGTTGTTGTCGACACTAATATTTCAACGCCAAACCTTGGTCTTCACCTCGGCGTACCGTTTTATCCTATCACGCTTCATGACGTGCTCAAAGGAACCGCCCGGATCAAGGACGCGATATACGAGCACGAATCAGGACTTAGGATAATACCTGCAGGCATATCGCTGAAAGACCTGCGCGGCGCAGATCCAAAACATCTGCCAAACACGTTACTAGATCTGCTCGGTGACGCAGAGATAATACTTCTTGACGTTGCAGCCGGCCTTGGACGTGAGGCGCTGTCAGCTATAGAAACAGCCGACGAAATTATTCTTATAACAAATCCTGAAGTGACCGCTGTCACAGACGCATTAAAAACAGCGAAGCTCGCGCAGCAGATCGGAACAAAAGTATCAGGCGTAGTCATAAATCGTGTGACAAGCGAAAAGCACGAGATGAAAATAGAAGACGTTATGTCTATGCTTGGCGACTACAACCTGCTTTCTATTGTACCCGAAGATATGAATGTACAGAAAGCGATAGCAAGACGAACACCCGTAGTCCACCACAAGCCGCGTTCTGCCGCGAGCAGGGAAATAAATGACCTTGCAATGAAAGTGGCAGGAGAAAATTACAATAATTATTTCTATCACGACTCTTGGTATAAGAGAGCTTTCAGCTTTCTGAGATAGCCATGCGGGATTCGTTCTTTATTGCAAAGATATACGATAAGTCTAGTTCAAACGCAACAACAGGCTTGTCGAGTTTCCAATTATTCAATACAGCAGGGTTTATTTCACCTATGAATCCTGCCTGCTTGTTGCCAATAATTATTTCTGCGCACCTGCCGCTGATAAAGCTGTCGTGCTTATAGGTTTTCAGCTTGTATTTCATTCCTATATTTCTCATCAAAGAATCCAGTATCGACGATATGTCCTCATAATTAACAATAGAATTGGTTATTGCAGCCGCGAGCTTTATTTCGTCTTTAGCTTTCGTTTCCCTGTCTTCATCGATCAAAACACACGTCCCGATCTCGAATATCTTCTGCGGATACTCTATGTGCTTGTTCCTTGACAGGAAATCCATTAGCCCAGGAAGCATCCAGTTTCTGAAAACAGACCAGTTAAACGATATGGAATTGTCTATCTCGGCTATCGCACCCGGATTGACATTCATATTATTGAAGACGTCTTTTTTGTTTGTCAATGTATACGAAAGTATTTCTTGAAGGCCAGAACCAATCATTATATCGTATATATTTTCTGTGAATACCTCCATATCCATTAGTTTTCCAGTTGTCGACAATTTTTTCTCTGTCGGTTCTATTTTATTTAGTCCGTATGATATTATAACATCCTCGACAACGTCACGGCTGTGCATTATATCCTGCCTGTATGCTGGATACGACAGGTTCAGTTTCTTGTGTCCGCTTACCTTGTACCCTGACTTTGAGAGGATTCGTATAATATCTTTTTCGTCTATGTCAACACCGGCGGTATCTTTTATGTATTTCGTTTCTATTGTGAATTTCTTCGGCGTCAGGTCTGGCATGATGAATTTTTCCTTGTCGTATATGACATTCACTGTTTCTATCTTCCCACCACGTTCGTACAAAGCAGTTACCATGACGTTGAGTGCCGCTTTTAGGAATCTCATGTCAAACCCGCTACATTCTATGAAAACGTTCTTTGTCTTCTCTGTTACCTTGCCTGTATACGCGGAATTTATTATTGGCGGCATAGAGAGCACAACCTTCAGGCCGCGTACAACAGCGCACGCAGTAAAAGGTCTTACTACACGTACGGATTTGTCAACAATAACACCAACACCGGATTTTTTTGTTTTATATTCAGGAAATCCTCCCCTGTACCTGTACCGTATCTCCCTGGCTATGCCTTCTGTGCTCCAAAGGTCAGGGCGGTTTGTGTCCTTTGTATCGACCTTCAATACGTCCCCAACAACTTCGTCTATCTCGCATTTTGCGAACAGAATGTCTTCGTCCTTCAGCTTCTCGATATCTATATTTTTTCCGACGAGATCGCACAGGTCCCTGTATGAAATTTCTAGTGTAGGCATATCAAACTCTCCCGTAGAACAGTGCTTCCAGCTTCTCACCGTCTTTCAGCGGCCTTTCATTAAAAAAGGAAACAAGCTGTTCTTTTGTCTCTTCATTTTCGAATATTATGGCAAATTTATCTTTCTTGTTAAACATGCATGTAGGCATCAGTATGTGGAAATGCCATTTTACATTATCTTTATAGCACTTTTCAGCGTTCTCCAGTATGACGTCAAAATCTACTTCTTTCACGAAACCACCATATTTCTTAACCAGTCCAGATTCTGCGAGAACATCTCGCGTATATCGTTTATACCGAGCTTGTACATTGCGAGCCTGTCAAGCCCGAAACCCCACGCTATCACTGGAGCGTCTATACCCAAAGGCTTAGTCAGCTCTTCCCTGAACATGCCAGCCCCGGCAAGTTCTATCCATCCCATTTCAGGATGAAATCCCGATACCTGCACAGAAGGTTCTGTAAATGGAAAATAATCTGTCATGAATTTTACCCTTTCTATGCCTGCAAAATCATGCACAAACTGTTTCAGCAATCCAAGCAAATCCTTGAAAGTCAGTCCATTATCGATCACGAACCCACCCATCTGATTGAATTCGACACCATGAGTTCTGTCTATTATGTCAGGTCTGTAACATCTCACAAGAGAGAAGTATTTTCCAGGTATCTTAACGCCTTTTGACATGTACCGTGGTGATATGGCAGTATCGTGAGCACGTGGCATGAGGTTTGCTGCTTTCTGTGGGTCCCATTTGTATCCCCATCCTATGCTTCCTGTTTTCCAGCCGTTCTCATGTACAGCCTTAACATTCTCTGTTATTTTTTTGTCAGGAAGGTCACCGCGTTTTGGATATTTTAACGAATAAGTCTGCGTCCAGCTCCTGCTTGGATGATTTTGCGGCTGGTATAGAGCGTCAAAGTTCCAGAATTCTGTCTCTATTGTAGGGCCTGTCATTTCTATGAATCCCATTTCGACCATCTTTCTTTTAACATCAGAAATAAATTTGCTGTAAGGCTGCCTCTTGCCTATATACAATTTCTTCCCGGCCGCCTCGACGTTAAATGGTTTTATTTCAACTTTTGTCCATAAACCTGTTTTTATGAGGTCTTCTGTTATGTTTGTAATTTCTTTTCCGACGAGCTTCTCGGCTTTCTTGAACTGAGTCTCCCTTTGTGTTTCGATAAGCCTTCTTTGTAACAGCACATCAGCTATTTTTTCATCTATTTCTTTCCCGGTCTCGACACACCCCAGAGCAGCCTGTTCGGGGAAGTCTGATTTATTCTTTAGGAACAGGACGCCATTTTTTACCTCTACAAGATGTTTTTTTTTGCACCACTGCAGGGCGATGGCAAAATTATCAACGTAGTTCTTTGCCTTTGACATCTCAAGAGAATTCTTTTCCAGCAATTCTGAAAGATTTTTCTCAGGAAGGCCGTTTTTCAGGTATTTTCTTCCCTCTTCTGTCAGCACGTACATACGATCACTATAAACTATTCATCCGCCGCTTTAAAAATAATGTTTTCTGTAATTATTTGTAATCAGGTTTCCTGCTTTTATAGGAATTTTCTTTCTCATAAACGTTTTTTGAGTAGGAAAATCTTTTATTATCAGACGCCGTTCCATAAGTAGTTTCATTGGAATTGTAAACTGCAGTTTTACTGTCATAAGAAGCCTTTGTTTCGTCTTTGCTTTTAGCCAGCGTCTCGGGTTTCCACACGCTAAACAGCTGTTTCGATTTTTCTTCTTGAAATTCAGTGTATTTTACCGCTTTTTCTGTATCAAAATTTATCTTGTCAAAAAGCGTTTTGAATTTCCACAACAATGCCTGTTTCTTTATGTCGATTGCATACATGTATCCATCCCAGCTGCCAACAAAGATAATGTCATTATGAATAACAGGCGTGGCACCTATTGCGTGGAATGTTTTGAAACTCCACTCCAGTTCACCATCACTATTCAGGCAATAAAGATTTCCGGATGTAAAATCCCCCGGAATATAGTCACAAACAAAAATGTAATTATTATAAAATACAGGAGACGAACTGCCAAGCTTTCCAAGTGCTTTGAATTTCCAGTTGAGGTTTCCGGTTTTTTGGTCTACAGAGTAGAAATAACCGTCCGTAGAACCAAAGTATACGTTGTCGTTCTTAAGTGTCGGACCAGAACATACAGGCCCTCCGGTGAGAAATTTCCACTTAAACCAGCCATTGCTGTCTAGACAATATAGGCCTCCGTCAAAACCGCCGAAGAAAATTCTGTATTTGGTGTTGCTATCCACATTTTTTCCACAGTCTGCAATACAGAAATGTGTCCACATAGGACCACCTGTAACAAATTTCCATTCTTTTTGTCCGTTTTTATTCAGACAATAAACGTTATGATCATGCGACCCAAAAACAATTTTATTGTCAAAAAATTCAGGTCTTGTCCTTAAGGCAGCACCTGTTACGAATTTCCACAGCAATTTACCATCTTCATTTAGAGCAAAAAGAAATCCGTTATCGTTACCAAATATTATCATATTATTTTTGAAAACGACAGAATTGACTATTCTGCCCCCTGAATTGAACCTCCATTTTAAATCACCTTGGTAATCTAGATATTGTATACTTATCGGAGTATAAATAGTACTTATTGACAAATATTCCAGAGGTGTTATGAATGTCTCTGGAATGTATTTTCTGCAATTCTGATGACTGTGTTAAACGTGGCAAACGAAGAAACAAAACAATTGTAAAG
>JACPVU010000001.1 GCA_016191585.1 archaeon | reverse complement strand
TTTTGTACAATACCCCTGTTTTTTAACTCCCTCTTACCATTCTTTATCATGGCAAGGCCACAATTTGGACATTTCATAGATTTATCACCTATGAATTCCTGTGGCTTTGCCTTATAAATCATACGTTAATGGAATTCTATCACTAGAATGCATTGAAAACACATGACTTTAGTCGTGTGATGAAGTACAATGCATTCTGTATGACATGCTCAAGGAAATCCACACTTTTAGGTGTGGGTTATATCAGAGCATATCATGTTCTGGCCTTTGCTATTCTTCTATATTTCGCGTATTTGTCTGATATCGAGAATTTTGGCGGGTGTGCGGTTGAAGTTTTTGCATTGCACAAACTGCATACGTCACGCATTGTATAGCCACATTTTACGCATCTTTTAATCATAACTGTCATCTAGAGACGGGATATTTCATAGTCGACGTCTGCCCGGCCTTTGGCTTCAGCAACAGCAGAGTCGAGTACCTCTGTAAGTTTGTGCTCGCCTTTTTTAGCCTGTTTTGTCTTGTATGTTACAAGGTATGTCGGCGCTGCTATATATTTTACACCCATTCCTGATTTTTTTACAGAATCAAGTACTTCCTTGATTATCATTATACCGTTTGGCTTGTAAGTCCTTATATTGAGGTTTGCGCGGAATTCGAATTCTTCCTGTTCTATACTCTTTTCTGCGACTTCTTTGATAGCGTCTATCCACTTGTCAGGTACGTCCCTTCTTTTCAGCATCTGTGGGTTTTCCATCGCAGCCTTGAAGCCGTCGTACATTGTTCCGAACTTTTCCTGCAGAAGGAAGCCGACTTCTTCGTAGGCCTGGTCTATTGTTTTGTTGAGCTTCTTAGCTGCAATCTCCAGCATTTTTTCAGCGCGCTGGTTCAGCTTGTATTCGCGGATTTTGTCGTTCTCCTGCTTCTTGTCGACGCGCTTCAGAGACAGAGAAACAGTATTATCGCCGGTGTTTATCACCTTGGCTATAACGCTCTGGCCGACCTTTACAAATGTTCGTATGTCACGCACCCAGCCTGAGCTGACTTCTGAGATATGTATCATGCCTTCTATATTATATTCTTCTAGGCGGGCAAACGCAGAATTAGGATTGACCTTTGTAATCTTGCATACAACAAATTCGCCGAACGAAGGGATACCGCGTTTTTTTACCATACTACCACCTTATACCAATGAGAATATTACCAAATACAAATATCAGAGTTGTATGGCTGGTCAGCTGTCAAGGACCTCCATGACTGTTGTCTTTATGTCAGCGTTGCCGCCTGTAGGCTCTGCTAGCACAGCTCCGCAGACAAGACACTTTACTTTCATGGAAGCCTTGTCAAACACTATCTGTTCGTTTTTGCATTTCTTGCACTTCACTTTGAGGAATTTACTTTCCGGATAATCTATGATTTCTGTCATAATAATCTACCTGATGATTATTTTCATTCCTGTTATGATAATCGACGTAGACGTATACGCCTTATGCGTATATGTCAGCTAGGAGCATTATCGACAAAGATAATGCTCCTCACGTCGATTGTCATATAATTATTGAAAACAATCTACCTTAATAGGCTGCTGAAGGTTTAAAAAGTTTAAGATATTGTCATCTTCTCGGGACTTGCTGAGCAACGTGTCTTATAAGATTCAGTAATTTATTTCTTCCAAACTTCAGGTCAACATTAGCTTCTTCAGCAGGCGTTTTTCCTTTCAGTCCTTGGTGAGGATTCACGAAG
>JACPVU010000016.1 GCA_016191585.1 archaeon | reverse complement strand
TGTCATCCGGTACTGCGTGCGACTTTTTTTGTTTTGATATTATTTCCATCATCTCGTCCATCGTATGACTGTCTATGTTGAAGTCTTCCTTTACTTTTTGCGTTTTCTCTGCAGCTACAAGCTTTCTTAATTTTCCGACGTCTTTTGCGGTCTCGAAGTGGACAGGTATGAGTTCGCCTTCCCACGCAGGTATCGCCGATTCTATGTCGTCTATCGGCTCGACAATGACTTTGCCTTTGTCAACCTGTATTATCTTCCACGCCCGTCCTGCACATACGAACTTGTTGCCGGACTGTCCGTGCTCGGCGACAAACTCCTCGTCAAGGCTGCCGATAGGCTCGTTCTCTATTATTGAAACCACATGAAACTGTCTGGTGTCTGGTATCGTTGAAAGGTTCTCAAAATAATACGTCCATGTCTTTTTTCTCCTCTTGACATTGTATCCGTCCTTTGTCTTGTCAAGCCATACAACTCGTAGTGTCTCAAGAAATTCAAGAACTTGTGTGAATTCTTTCTTGGTAAGGTCCCTGTATGGGTATGCCCTTTTGATTATCTGGTATATTTTTTCATCATCCACGGAATAGTATTCTATTGCTATTCCAGCTATCTGCGTTGCCAGGACATCCAACGCTAAGTCGTGCACGCGCATCTTCTCCAGTTTCTTGTCCATGGCATTTTTAGCAACAACCGCCGATTCGAATGCATCTTCGTCACCGGAAATAATGGTGCCATTGCTTGTTCTGCCGACGCCGTGGCCGCTTCTGCCTACCCTTTGTATCAGCCTGGACACTTGTCTTGGCGACATATACTGGACAACAAGGTCAATAGACCCTATGTCTATTCCCAGCTCAAGGCTGCTTGTAGCAATTATCGACTTCAAGTCCTGTGCCTTGAATTTTTGCTCTGTTGTTATCCTCTTTTCCTTTGAAAGTGAGCCGTGGTGGACTGACTGCAAGAGTTCTTTGTCCAAAGTCCTGAGTCTGGACGACAGCACCTCGGCAGTTTCCCTTGTATTCGTGAAAACAAGCACAGAATTATGGCTCTTTATCAGTTCATGGAGTCTTCTCAATCTCGTCGTTGTATTTTCGCCTATGAACAATTCCTCTGCAATAGTCTTGTCCTGCAACGATGTTTTTGGCGACTCTACCCTGATATCGTACTGCTTTGCAGCGTCGGCGTGTATTATCTTCACGTTATTGCCTAGAAAATCTGCTACCAGCTGCGGCGAGCCGATTGTTGCCGACAACCCTATCCTCTGGAAATCGCCGCAAAGCTCTTTCAGTCTTTCCAGTGCAATCGTAAGTTGTACTCCTCTTTTGCTTTCGACTAACTCATGTATCTCATCGACTACGACGAATTTTACATTTTTGAGGTGTTCCCTCATTATTTTTCCTGTAAGTAATGCCTGCAACATCTCAGGCGTTGTTATCATACAGTGCGGTGGCATCTCCCTCTGTGCTGTTCTTTCTGTTTGCGACGTATCACCATGTCTCACTGATATGTCCAGATCAAGGTTGTCAGCCCACCATACAAGCCTGTCAAGAAGATCTCTGTTCAATGACTTTAATGGCGTTATATATAGTATCGATATCGGTTTCATCTCTTCTCTGGAAACCCTGTCAAAAATAGGCAGCATCGCCGTCTCCGTCTTCCCTATCCCGGTAGGCGCTATAACAAGTATGTTGGAGCCTTTTATTATCTCAGGCACACCCATCTTCTGTGCAATCGTCGGCTCTATGAAACCCTTCTTCTTGATAAGCTTCTGTAGTTTATCAGAGAATAATTCAAATGACATATCAATCAACTTTCAAGCTGCTTATCGTGCCTATATCTGTCCCGTCAAGTAGGTAAACCTTTGCATTTTTCTTGTCAAAGGACTTGGCTATCGGTCCAAGCAGTTCGTCCTTGTTTACAACTGTTGCGCCGCAAAGCTCGTTGAAGGCCGGCATTATTATTATTTTCTTTTTTTCTGCCATCCCGATGATCCATACAGGCTCTATGTAAATCCCACCCATCTTGTCCCTAAACTTTACGTGCGGCTGGTTATGACCTATTATTATTGTTTTTTTGCTCGTAGTGATGTTCCTGTGTCCATGCGTCAGGAAATACCTGCCAATTGTCACTGATTTTTTAACAGATATCTTTTTCCCTTGTGGAATCATTCTTTCAATATCTCCATCGTGGTTGCCCTTGACTATGACAATATTTTTGTATTTTAACCTGGAAAAAAACCCCTCTAATTCATTCTTCTCGTGTATTGAAAATCCGTATATCTTGTGCTTTACGTCACCTAGAAGAATAAGTTTGTTGGTTTTCGTTATTGTTTTTAATTTGTTGATTTTCCCAGCCATTTTTTCAGACTGACTTGGGATGAAAATTCCTTTGTCGTATATGTCTTTTGTTATTCCTATGTGCAGGTCTGCAACAACCAGACATCTGCCTATTTTTATCGCCGGAAAATTATTCAGAAATCTCATGAAAATCATTACAAGGCGGAAGTTTATAAGCTGTTGTTATATATCATCTTGAGCATTTCTGCTATGACGTAGGCTATGTGCGTTTCGTTATATGCGTAGTTATTTTTTGCCTTCGAACTTTTGCCTACAGACAAGCCAGTTATTGCATTTTCTGTTGTTTTCTTTGATTCTGTCTTGTTCTCAATATTAATTATAGGCGTCCTTGCATCCTTGAATGCCTGGGTATTGTTTTGCCTTGTGACGGATATCTGGTTCGTTATATCGTTGCTTTTCCCGTCAACATTTATTCTCGCGCGCAGGCTGTAAACTCCCGGTTCTGTTCCGTTTTCTATCTTGTTTCTGAGATAAGCTACAGAAGACGAATTTTGTGGCAGCTCCAGATCTTGACTGTTACCGTTATAGGAAGCTTTCCACTTGTTTAAGTTGTTGTCAAATCCAAGCGTTACAGGATTGTTGCCGCTGAAGGCGTACGAATATACAGTAAAATTCTTTGCCGTCTGAAATGTATTTGTTATTCTTACTGTAACAAAAAACTCCTTGTCAATCTCTACGGATGGCTCGTAACTTCTAACTTCGTACAACGTTAGGTTGCAATTTCTGCTTGTGTTAACTGTTGTGCCAGTTGTGGAACTGCAACTGGATCCACCAGAGCTCCCAGAAGAAACAGTTATTGTTTTACACACTGACGATGATATTCCTCTTACATTTACAGGCTTCGTGCTATTGACGTCAAGTCCTTCTGCTACAACGGTGAAATTTCCGTCAGGATATGAACCATCACAATTTGGTTTCATCTGTATCGGAACTGAAAGATTATATGATGAGAACTTGTTTTTTACATTAAGGTTCGTAGTTTCGCTGATTTTATTTCCGGCAGAGTCCTTGACAAAAATGTCTACGGAGTTTTTTTGTGTGTTGCCCCTGTAAACATTGATGTTCACCTCTCCATGTTCGCCGTATTTTATCTCGTTGTCAGAGCCGGTGCTGGCATACGTTATGATTATGCTCGATTCATTCATCTGTGCTGCTTGCGAGCCTTTTACAACTATCAGCTTTGAGGCGTTGTTGCTGCTGTCGTCTGTGCCGTTACATCCAGTATACGATATAAATGAGCGTATAAAGTACGCTTCTGAACCCTGTATAGCATCAGGCGTCCACTGCCTATTTTCAATTTTTCCTAAACATGTAAAATTGATTGTTTTATTTTCTTCCGTTTTCACTATCGAACCAAAAATGTCTTCGACAAAATAATTTACTGTTGCATTATGAATCGTGCTGTTGCAATTTGTATCGTTTACAACAATGTCAAATTCTATTTTGCCCTGCTCATAAACAGTAGAGTTAGTGTTTATCGCTATGCTAAGGTTGCATAAGGCAGATGAAGGCGATGTATTATTATTTGTAGTGTTTGTTTGATTTGACGTAGAATTACTGTCAACTTGTACATTAGCGTAACCAGGTGTTGGAATGCATTCCGTTAAAGTCTCATTTATTAAACACACACTTTTACCTTCTGTTGAAATTGGTGCGTACGTTAGGTTATGAAAAACTGCCGTCGAATTTCTTATCCATATTGTCTCGTTCATAGAATTTGACAGGTCTGTCCACGAACTGTCAATAACAGTCCCATTGTATAAGTAATCGGCTAGAAATGTGCTTGCATCCTGTACAATAATAGCGTAATTCCCCTGGCCGATAATCATTGTTCCTGTACCGCCATTTATAGGTGGGGCATTCAGTATGTGGTTAGTGCCGTTTGTGTTCAGCTTCCAGCCAGTAAGATTGTACGTATCTGAATCGTTATTGTACAGTTCTATCCATTCATGACTTGTATCTGTTCCATTAGGGTCGTACATTACTTCGTTTATGTAGATCGAACTCCCTATTGTAGGGAGCAGGAATAACAGGAAAATTGTGATCAGCACAATCTTCATGATTTATATTTGGACTGAACGGCTTTAAGCATGTCTGAGCGGAAGGATTTTATCGCCTTTTCATAGCCGTCCGGGATGCCGACATCAAAAAGAAACCCGTCGTGCATGAATCCCATGACCTTGCCATTTTTCTTAATCACATCAAAAAGGCTATCAGTCATGAATTTTCCTTTTGGTACCAGTTTCAAGATATCCGGTTCGAATACGTAGAAGCTCGCGTCTGCAAGATTTGTCGGTGCTGTGGATGGCCTGTCCATAAACTCAACAATCTGGTTTCCGTGCATGCTAACAATGCCAAAATCTTTCGGATCTTTTACGCTTGTAAGCAGTATAGTTGCGAGCGCTTCGCTGCGTTTGTGGAAGTCGTATATCTCAGGTATATTTGGGTTTATCAGCGTGTCGACATTAAGAACTGCAAACGTGCTGCGGATTCTGTCTTTTAGCAGCCTTAGCGACCCCATCTTTCCAAGCGGTTTTTGCTCGACTACATATTCTATGTTTACGCCGAACCTGCTGCCGTTACCGAAGTACTCGAATATTTTTTTATAGTCGTCGCCGACAGCAAGAAATATGTTTCTTATGTCGAATTTCTTAAGCATGTTTATCTGGTGTTCCAAAACAGGTCGCCCGCCTACAGGTATTAGCGCCTTCGGTATCTCATACGTTATCGGCCTTAGTCTTGCACCGTCCCCGCCCGCCATTATGACTACTGTATCCAGATCGGTCTTGGACATTCCCCTTAGAATAAGGTTTTCCACTGCGTGCGACCTGTTTCTGGTGTTTTTGCCGTCTATCATCTTGTCCAGTTTCTTCAGTATATCATTCTTGATCGTTATCGTCACTCGTTTCAAAACCATTCATATCAACTCCCGTTAAAAGTATGAAAAAGTATGAACATTGAACCTATTTAAAACTTATCACAGCTTTGATATACTAAGTTATCCTTATGCACATAATAGAAATAGGGTCTTACGGGAATTTTGAATACGGCGTGAATCAAGGTACTCTTGAGCTTTACAGGAGGCATACTGATTCATGCTGCCGTTTAAAATATACAAATGGTAGTACAGAATGGCATGTCTCAGAACATATGCCAAATTTACTGAAAGGAAAATATTATAATCTATGTAATTATATTGAAGAACATGGTTATGATAAATAAGTGGTTCAAATGATAATAAGAAGCAGGTCGCCTGTAAGAATATCGTTCGGTGGTGGCGGGACAGACATACCGCCGTACTGCCACGAATACGGGGGATGTGTTGTTTCTGCCACGATAAACAAGTATTCTTACGCGAATCTTGAATCTAGGAACGACCAGAAAATATTCATAGAGTCCGTGGATTTCCTGAAGAACATCAGGTTTGGCGACATGTCTGAAATCACGTATAATAATGAACTGGACCTGTTAAAGGCTGTTGTAAAGAACCTGAATAATACAGGAATGGGCGTCAACATCTGGATGAGGAGTGACGTTCCGCCCAGGTC
>JACPVU010000015.1 GCA_016191585.1 archaeon | reverse complement strand
CTTCGTGAATCCTCACCAAGGACTGAAAGGAAAAACGCCTGCTGAAGAAGCTAATGTTGACCTGAAGTTTGGAAGAAATAAATTACTGAATCTTATAAGACACGTTGCTCAGCAAGTCCCGAGAAGATGACAATATCTTAATCCGTTAGTTCGATCTCGATGTTTATATCGCGGGGTATCCGGATTCTTGTTATCTGCCTGAGGACGCGGTCGTTTGCGCCTACGTCCAGTATGCGTTTGTGGATTCGCATTTCCCACGTTTCCCAGTTGCCGCCCCCGCCTCCGCGGTGCATGCCGTCTCCGCAAGGCGTTTTCATGACAGGTATGCGCATCCTCTTTGTTGGCAAAGGCATAGGGCCCGATACGGACGTTCCCAACTTCAGGGCTATGTCCTTTATCTCCGAGCAAACATCGTCTAAATGCTTCGGGTCCTTTCCCGTAAGTTTTATGCGTGCAATATTCATACCATATACATCAAGGACTAAAGTATAAAAGCCTTATTTATCGCATGCAAATGCGCGAAGTAAAAGCAAAAACCATACTGACAAAGAGCAGGCTTGCCGATTATTGTGTAAATGCGTACATGGGCTGCGGCTTCGGCTGCGAATATTGCTATGCGCAGCTCATAATAAGGAAATTTCATCCCGGCAAAAAATGGGGCAGCTACGTGGATGTGAAGATAAACGCACCTGAGCTTCTGGAAAGGGAAATAACAAAAGTAAAGCGCGGCACTGTTTTGCTGTCATCGGTCACAGATCCTTATCAGCCGCTGGAAAAGAAGTACGACCTCACGAAAAAATGTCTGGAAATACTGCAAAAGCACGATTTTCCCGTGTCGATACTCACCAAATCATCCCTTGTCGTAAGGGATATTGAACTTCTGAAGAAATTCACTGACTGTAATGTTGGCGTGACTATTACAACAGACAACAATAAAATATTGCGGCTTTTTGAGCCGTTCACGCCAGAATTCAGTGTACGAATAAATACCTTAAAAAAACTCCGCGAATCCGGCCTGCGGACGTATGCCTTCATAGGGCCGATGCTGCCGATGGATCCGGAAACCGTGGCTGATAATATTGTACCATATGTTGATTACGTCTTCATAGACAGGCCTAATTATTCACAGCTATGGAAAAGCATCGCTAACAGAAACAAATTGGATTTCAGCAAGGAATATTTCAATGGTACAAAAAATGAATTGGCGGAAATTTTCAAGGAAAACAAGATAGAAGTCAAGACGCTATTCTAGTCCGTTTTTCCATTCTTTTGGTAGAGATAATAGTCCCATCTCATAGGGTTTGTTTTTTCGACACTCTCAATTAATTTACAATTGGATAGATTAGATAAATCAGTGCGAGCAGTTAAAATATGTCCACTGTCTTCTATGGCTTCTATTATGTCTTTTTTTTCAGAATCGTCAACACGACCGAAGTCTATGGCATTTGAAGCATATATGAAATCAAATGTGCCGTGATTTTTTATGTTCTTAAGATTTTCATGAATGAGCGTCAGATTGTCGATTTTTTCTCTTGCAGAATCAAGTACATAATTCGATGTTCTTGACCACTGATACTCGAATCTTTGAGCATTTGTTGAATCACGACTATCTTCTAATATACGCTCTTTGTTGACATTTTTTTCCAAATTTTTCGGGATTTCATTCATGAATTCTTTGAATGCATCTATGTAACGTAAAGAATCTGACGATATCATTTCTTTTATTTTGTCAGATTTATAATTTTTAAGCATCGACAGTTTTAATATCGTAGCAGCTATGGCATCATATGATATGTCCATGGCAATTATATCAGCACCCGACGGCAGCAGCGACAAAATTAATATGTCACCGCCGCTGCATATCCCGCCTATTTTCCTTGGTTTTAGCGACTCTGTTTTTTCTCTGATGAATTCCGAATTTTCGTTGCAATATATATATCCATCTATTTTTTCTTCTGTGAAATCTTTATAATTAAAATCTGATTTTTCCGCGTGCTTGTTGAAAATACTCCTATATGTATTACTAATGTCTCTCGCGAATTTTGATATGTAATTCATATGATTACCTTCTGAAAAGTATCAGAGTGCCAGGCTCGATCCTGCTTTCCTTTACGTCGTCACCGGTTATGATCTTTCTTCTTTCAGGATCAGGTGAAATATATATAGTTGAAGGCAAATCCCAATCCTCACCGACAATACTGTACGCAGTCCTGTTCTTTGATACGTGGCCACCGTATACGTAGCCTACTGCTATTTTTAATCCCGGTGATATTTTATCAAAAGCATAGCCGATTTTTTTAAGTTCGTCACCGCGTCTTATCATACCATTTTCTAGCAAGTATATTGTCGTCTCGCTGTCGAATTCATCTCCGGCGTATTCCCATATAGTGTGGCCTTTCTCGATTGTCCTGATTGCTATATCTTCGTCTTCTGATTCAGGAATCTGCGGCATTTTTCTTGACGGATCTTCGCCGCTATAAAGGACATCAGCAAGATATTTGTCAGCAATAATCAACTTGCCTGCTGCAACGTCAGGATCGTATCTTGGTTTAGTTATTAATCCGAGTTTTTCCCTGACTTTCTCCGTGCTGAAAAGCATGCCGCATCTTTTTCTTCCCCTGTGCGAGCGCCTGTGCCATTTATTAGGCCTGCCGAAAG
This sequence comes from archaeon, assembly GCA_016191585.1. Taxonomy (GTDB): domain Archaea; phylum Aenigmatarchaeota; class Aenigmatarchaeia; order GW2011-AR5; family GW2011-AR5; genus JACPVU01. The sequence goes on along the minus strand of JACPVU010000015.1, from coordinate 520 downwards.
CGACCTGCGAATGCGGAATTACGTCCTCGTCGCTTACTTTGTATTCTTTCTGCAAATCCGACAAAAATGATTTCAGGCTCGAATATTGTTTTGGCGTCATGCCGTTATTATGATAACCTTCAACTTCTATGTTTACCGAGTAATTATCCAGATTATACAATCCTTCCCATAAGCTTCTTCCGCACCCCATCGATATTTGCTTCGGCTTCAAGATCCTGTCTATTTTGCCGTTTTTTTCCAGCAGGTAACTTGCTTCGCCGCGTTTTGACAGTTTTCTCAATGCACCTGTTGCGTCGCCTTCTGTCGTGTGGAGAATTATGTATCTTGTAGACTTCCTGTTAGGTCTTGTTCTTCTTTTTGGACTATATACGTCTGTTAATTTGTAATGCCTGCTATAGTTGGCGAGCTCCGAGAGTGCGGTTTCCGGGAGCAGAATAATCCCGCCGGTAACTATGCCTGCATCAATCAGAAAGTTCCTTCTTCCGTCATCTCCGGAATAACGAGACATAACATACTATAT
>JACPVU010000014.1 GCA_016191585.1 archaeon | reverse complement strand
TAAGCTTCTTATGACCATTCTTTACTAAACGAAATCCGCAATCCTGGCAAGACCTAAGATTCATATGATCACCAATACAGAATCTTAAGTCCTAGAAATAAGGATTTCTATACTATCATGCTAGAATTGGAGTTAACCGAACTAAAGAAAGGCGTGACAAATTCTATTCATCAACAGTTATTAAAATCCATAAGGCAAAAAGCCGAACTTCTGAAAATCAATCCCCAGGCCGGTATACACATACCAAAAAGTCTTATACCTAAAATCTATAGAGGCAAATACGACGCTGATAATTTATGGAAAATTGATCTGTCTGGATACTGGAGAATGATATACACGATACGAACAACTGAAATTGAGATTACAAATTTTGTTCTTGATTTTCTTGACCATCCAACTTATGATAAAGCATTCGGCTATGAAAAGAAATAAACACAGTTCTTCAGAGTCTAAATAAGTAACCAATAGCATGTATAAAGAAAGCCTTTAATACTTATACATATATGTATAATAGTGATTCGCATGGCAATATCTATTAATGAAAAGGCCCTTGAACACAGCACAAGACTGGAATTTAACCCGACGCTCGAATCAATACTTATGGTAGAACGTACGATAAAAAAATATAGTGCTGAATACACAATTTACCAATTATGGAAGAAATTACCGAGAAAAATAACGTATCAGGCATACAAAATAATTATAGCTTACCTGATTAATTCGAACAAGATAACAATGGACAGAAGAAAAGTTCTTGTATGGATATGGAATCCGGATATGATAAAACGCCTAGAAAAACAGGGCTTGATAATAAATGACTGAATGCAAAATAGGCTTCATCAACATAAAAGTGAGAGACTCTTACTACAGCCTAAAGGAAGGTTATAGCGACGAAAAACAGCTATTTCTTCTAATAAGCCAAGCCATTGAAAACATCAAGAAAAACCACATGATAGGCATTTCGATACCGAAAAGATTGATACCTAAAGAATATATAAGAAAATATGGAATAGACAACCTCTGGAAATATGACCTGCCCAGAGGGTGGAGACTTCTTTACACAGTTCAGGGAAAAAGTGTAAATATAGTATCGATAATAGTCGAATGGGTGGACCACAAAAACTACGAAAGAAGATTCAGGTACTGATTCTAAATGCTGCTTTGCGGTCAGAGACACTTTCAACAGAAAAGCTATTAGTCAAATCATGGGGCACGTAAAACTTAAATAGTTGTTATTCCAACTATATAGTTGGTAATACAACATGTTGACACAGGGCGAAATTGACATATTGGTCTGCTTTTTCCCAAAATTAGAGAACATGACGTCAAGAGAAATAGAATTAAAATCCGGATTTTCCCACGAGACTGTCTTCAGGCTGCTAAAAGGGATCGTGAAAAAAAGGCACCTGAAAATGAGAAAAATCGGAAAAACAAACGTTTACGAATTTGTCAAGGACGAATTAACCTATCAGATTTATGTAAGCTTCATCACGAAAAAAAGACTGAATTTTAAGGAAAAGCACCTTCTGATTTACAAAAGACTGTATGAATTTTTAAATGAGATAAAACTGGATGGCACTGCTATTTTGTTTGGCTCTTATTCAAAGGGAACGCAGACCAAAAACAGCGACGTTGACTTGCTATGCGCAACAAACCGAAAAAACGTAAAAAACATAATACGGACATTCAGAACAAAGTACAACATGAACATTCATGTTGTGGCAGTCAAGCTTTCAGATTTCAAGAATATAAGAAAAGATAACCCGGCATTCTGGAAAGACCTGATAGAATACGGTATAGTCTTGGACGGGCTGGACTATTTCTTCAAGGAGGTATATGCAAATGATTGAGATATTTATCAAAAAAGAACAGCTGATAAGAGATAAAACCATAAAGAATCTGGCTGGGCCGTACCTTAAGAAATCGAGGTCTAATCTCGTAACGATGGAAGTGCTGGGTAAAGTTGAGAAATACAAAGATGTGCTCGCAATTCCCAAGGACTATAGTGCCGAAGAATGGATTGTTGTTGCCGCTTATTACGCAATGTATATGGCAGCCCTAAGCCTGCTAGCAAAACTGGGGTTCAGAAGCAAGTCACATACGGCTACGTCTGTAGCACTCGGGGAATTCTTTGTAAAAAAGAAATTGCTGGATAAGATTTATCTTGAAAATTTTGAGAATATCAGGATGAAAAAAGAGGAAATTGAAATGTTGCATGACGTCAGGGACAGGAGAGAAATAGCACAGTATTCCGTAACAAAGAAAACGACGAAGGAAATCGCCGAGCACCCGCATACGCACGCGAATTTGTGGATAGGATAGAAGAAATTTTTGAAAAACTATAAATCATGGGGCGTGCAATTAGATATTATGAACATGGAGATAATTAGCTTTGTTGCTGCAGTGGTTCTTGCAATAGTACTGATATCACCATCGAACGCACAGATAATGAACAGCAACAATTATTCTGCTTTTGTCATTGTTGACGAGTTCGGCGGATCGCTGAACAGCTCAAACTACAAAATAGACATGTCAGCGACTTCGATAACTGGAATAGCAAACTCGACTATGTACAGGGCGTGCTTAGGTTATCTGTGCATACAGTTCACACCTGCCGGTACTATAATGAGCGTTGCGTTCATGATGGACCTGAGTATAGGCAGCGTGTCAGGCGATCAGGCCATTGCTGATACACAGTCTACAGGTTTGTACAGGTCAACAGACCTTACAAATTACTTCACGTGCGTAGAAGATCCGTCAATAACAGACAACCCTATTATCGGCTTAATAGCAGCAGGCGACAAATTAAGATACCTTAGACTGGACAACGGAACTTCATACACGATGCGCGTAGCCGAAGACCAGCCAGGAAACAAATTCATAATACCTGTTACCAGCGGCGGCTGTACTGTGATAAGCAACAAGTTCCCGCTAACGTTCCCGCTGTCGCCATTTGTTCCGGGCACAGACGAAGCGATGAATGCACTGGAACTTGCAATAAATTACCCGATAGAAATAATTGGCGACTTTGAAGAAACAGGAAAGTTCAGACTCGTGCTTGAGAAGAACGACACAGGTATAATCGGAAGGCCTGGGTAATCTTATGGGAAAAGGACTTGTAGGAGCAGTTATTATATTTGCAATCATAGTTGTTGTGATGATAATAATACTTAACAACGTGTCTCCGATTATAGACGAGGGAAAAAAGGCGCAGGCAATAACAGACGCAAAGCAGACGCTGAAGACGATAGACAATGTTGTGAATCAATTGGCTATTGAGTCAACAGGCGCAAAGAGGACTATAGATATAGATCTTTCTTCTGGCAGATTCATATTTTCCGGCAAGCAGGGGAGCATGAAAATAAGGCTCGACGACACTAATTTGCTGAAGCCGGGGACAGTCATACAGGATGAAAACATAGTCATGAGCGGAGGCGGCGGAATGAATTCGTATGAAGCAGACATACTCAACGACGGACAGCAGGACGTAGTGATGGAAAATTCCCTAGTACTCCTGGCCGTAAAGAAGCTGGGCACGTCTGCGAATCCGGTTTTCATAAACACGAGCAACATAGTGACACAGATAAGAAACAAGAGACAGAATATAAACATGACACCAAATTCGGCGAAAACAGGGATCTTCGTCAACGACATATCCAACTCTTCTTTCGGCACAGGCTACACAGAACTCTCGTCTATGAACAGCATTGACCGCAACTCCATAGTCGTGCACATGGCTTCTTACGCGAATATAAGCTACGACGCCGTCTTCACGATGGCTTCCGGGCTTGACTATATAGAAATGGAAGTAAAGAACGTCAAGAAATAAGTTCAAACCGATCCTTATGGACAATGACTTGCTTGAGGGCTAAAATAACTATATCCTTGGCGCCGACAGCTTATCCTAGGGTGTCTTCCCAATACTATTCTAAAACCAAAAAAACCCGGTTTTCAAGACGTAATTCTCCCGTAATTTATATGCTAAATTTAACAGATATCTTTATATATTACATTTATTCAATAAATTTATTATATAATAGTATCAGCTAGATGTATGAGTTAAGTGTAGTAGGTAGCAGTTAAAATTACATAACTTTATTGCAGAAATGAGATTTCTGCAAAAATACTACGGTTTTTGACCGTAGATATTTATGCCAGGAGAAGGTCCGATGCTGCAGAAAAGAGACGTAAAAAGCCATATTCTAGAAATGCTTAGGAAAGGGGACGGTATTCCTATTTTTCGCATTGCGCAGGGCTGCAACATATCTATTGCAACCGCTTCAAAGTATTGCTGTGTTCTCGAGGCTGAAAACAAGGTCAAAATCGTTAAGTTCGGGAACATGAAGCTGGTGAACAAAAGATGAGTATTTACGGGGTAGGTCAACGGTTCGTGAATATAGTCTTAGTTATCTCTTTCATTTTGTTGTTTTCTGCAACCTCCATGGCTTTGCCGAACCTTCTGAACGTGCAGGGAAAACTGTCAAACATAAACGATGAACCTCTTGTGGGCGAGTACACGTTCATGTTCAGGATATACAACGCAGGGACAGGAGGACTGCCATTATGGACAGAGACAAAGATGCTTAACACCACGAGCCAGGGTCTTTTCTCCACACTATTAGGATCGATAACACCGCTGACGCTGAATTTCAGCGAGAACTATTTTGTCGAAGTTAATGTCAACGGCGAGACGCTAATACCCAGGTACACAGTCGGGTCCACATCGTATTCGTTCAAGACAAACATGACAGACTTCGTTTCGAGCGGCGGAATAGCGCTTGGAAACTTCATCGTTACAAACAACCTGACCGTCGGCGGAAACAATCTTTTCGTCGACAACAATACCAACAGAGTCGGCATCGGGACGACGACACCATTAAGTACATTACACATCAACACATCAAGTTCAAATGCATTCATTATACAGAATACGACAGGAACTAATTTCTTTTTTGTAAACGGGACTAATGGAAGAATAGGCATCGGGACGACAAACCCAAGATATTTGCTGGATATTGCAGGAATAATATCAGGACAAATGGACGCGATAAACATAACCGGCGATTTGTCGATATGGAACAACAAGATAAAATTAGATGTGAATAATATAACAGGAGATTTCTCTGCATGGGCAAACAAGACGCAGCTGAATGCGGCTAACATAACAGCAGGCACGTTCGGTGCAGGCAGTTTTATTTTCCCGGAAAATCTGGTTGTAACAAGAAACCTCACCGTCAGCAACAACATTCTTTTTGTCAACAACCTCACAGGACGAGTCGGCATCAGAACACTGACTCCGCAAAGCACTATGGAAATTATAGGAAACCTGAACGTCACAGGACTTGTGTATATTCTTAATACACCGACAGCAGCCACATCGAATGGCACCATCATTCTTGGAAAAACAAGCGACGGGTGGGAGAACATAACATTTGACACCACGCTCGGAAGCAACGGCAAATTCTTATTCTCCGCGCCATTGCAGGTAGCTGCCAGTTCACCTGCGATAACATTCTACGACCCTGCGCAGCCTGACAACACGTCAAGGCAGAAATCGCTCATATACAACGCAACAGCGACTTATCCTATATCATTCGGCACTGGTGTCGAGATAAACGGCTCGCTAAGCGTGTTGGGCGCGTCGCCTGCAACGATTACATTCGGCTCAGGCTCAACTTCACAGACACTGCAGTTCGACCCGAGCAGCCAGGAATTCAAGTTCTCAGGCGGAAAAATAAAGCAGGACTTCGCGAACCTGATAAAGAACGGCGGTTTCGAGAGCTTCAGCGGCGGAGCATCTGGCGGCACAGCAACAATCCAGAACTTCTACGGAGGCGAATATCAGGGAATCACACCTGACGGATGGGAAGCTCCTATAAACGCGACAACGTCACAGTTTGCGCCTTCTTCGTACAGCATAGGATCAGACATATACCAGGGCTACAACTCACTGAGGCTTTATCCCCTATCAGGACTGGGAAAAATCAGACAGACGCTTTATTCGTACCAGCTGCAGCCGAACAAAACCTACAGCGTTGGCGTATGGGTAAAAACATTCAATACAGCGTCAACCGCAAAACTGGGCGTGACAGGGCCGGCTCTTTTAAACGATTTTACTGAACAGACAACAACTACAAACAGTTCGTGGACGCAACTGAAAGGACAGTTCACTACAAAAAGCATGCTGACATCAAGTGACAGCATTTCGATCGAGCTTATAGCAGACGGATCAAGCAGCTACCCTGTATTGTTCGACGCTGCCCAGCTCAACATGGGAAATGTTCTTGGCGAGTACCAGGACGCGCCGATTGTAGGTGTCGGCGACCAGACGATTTACGGCGGATTGAGACTGCAGAGAACAGGATACGGACGCGGCGGTGTTTTGTCTGTAGACACAGCAGTGCGCACCCGTAAGAT
>JACPVU010000013.1 GCA_016191585.1 archaeon | reverse complement strand
ATCCACTTTTCCATATACCCTATAGGGTTTATAAATATATAAAGCTTTGCGTCTTATTTCTACTCGTAAAATAGGATTTTTGTAGAATTATACCCTAAATTTCTGCGGAGTTAAGGTTTTGAACTTTAATTTAGAAGTAAAGGTTTGTTGGTGCTTTTATCTGGATTTTAGAGATGAAAAATAAAGAAGACGATTGGCAAGAGGCGGCTTTGTTTAAAAAGCCGTGGGCACATGGTGGAACAGGGTTCCGCCTGTGCAGACAGAACTTGGTTCTGTCATGCATCAGAACAGGCAGATGCACGAAATGCGTCAATGTGTTTGATGCCCACTAACGGGTTACCTATCATCGTCCAGAGAAAGATAGGCACTTTTTGAACAAAGCCAGAGATTAGATAAACTTAAATTAGCAAAGGAATCTCTTATAGAGAGGTGATTATCTTCAAAGCAAAAAGAGTTACAATAACATCAGCACTGCCGTATGTGAATGGCATTAAGCATCTTGGCAATCTTGCTGGAAGTATCTTACCCGCTGACATCTTTCACAGGTTTATGGATTTGTTCGGCGTTGACAATGTCTACATATGCGGGACAGACGACCACGGCACAGCTGTTGAGATAGGCGCTTTAGAGGAACAACTATCCCCGCAGGAGTACTCGGATAAATATTACGAAATGCAAAAAGAAATATACAAGAAATGGAATTTTGATTTCTCGTTTTTCGGAAGATCCTCATCCTCTAGTAACCATAAGATTACACAAGATATCTTCCTCTCGGCGTACGAAAACGGTTATATCACAAAAGAAAACATTGTTATACCTTTCTGTCAGACGTGCAAGAGATTTCTGCCGGACAGATATATAACCGGGACGTGCCCACATTGTGACTATAATCGAGCGCGCGGGGATCAGTGTGAAAAATGTGCAAAGGTATTGGATTCCCAAGATCTGAAAGAACCTAGATGTAGCATCTGCAATGGCAACTCAATAGAGTTCAGAAAAGAAAAACACCTGTTTCTCAACCTGCCATTACTGCAGCAAAAACTACAGGAGTGGATAGAAAAACAGGAGCACTGGCCTGACAATACAAGGAATCTGGCTTTGGGCTGGATGAAAGAAGGTCTCAGGCCAAGATGTATCACACGCAACCTGCAGTGGGGCGTAAAGGTCGCGTTAAAGGAATATGAGCATCTAGTTCATTATTGTTGGTTCGATGCACCTATTGCGTACATATCGATAACGAAAGACGGCTACGAAAAAGGCGCTATACAAGAGAACTGGAAGCACTATTGGAAGGACAGCGCTATTTATCATTTCATTGGCAAGGACAATATCCCATTTCATACAATAATATGGCCTGCTATACTTCTGTCGGCAAGGGATTCAGAGCAAAGAGACACCAATTATCAACTTCCCTATTTTGTGCAGGGGTATGAATACCTGAACTGGGAAGGCCAGAAATTCTCGACGTCAAAAGGTATCGGTTTATTCAGCGACGAGGTGTCCGATCTTTTTCCTATAGATTACTGGAGGTTCTATCTGTCATCTGTACTGCCGGAGAGCAAGGACAGCAACTTCGACTGGGACGACTTCCAGAGGAGGATAAACAACGAGCTGATAGCGAATTACGGCAATTTATTCTACAGAGTAACCCATTTCATAAAACAGAACTTCAACGGCTGCGTGCCCAAAGGCCAGCTGGACGAAGACGGAGCAGAGCTGTATAAAAAACTGCACGAGACCGTAGCAGCGGTGGAAGACCATGTAAGCGACGTGAAGCTAAGGGCCGCGCTGAGCGACGTGTTTGCGTTCTCTGCTGATGTGAACAAGTATTTCCAGGAAAAGAGGCCGTGGGAACAAAAAAACGCCTATGACGTTGGCAATACAATATACGCGGCTGTCAATCTGCTCAGGTCGATATCATTAATGCTCTACCCATTTATGCCATCATCAGCAGAAGAGGCGCTGAAGGCATTGGGCGACGAAAACAAGGAATGGGATCACATAGAAGACGAGCGGCTGAAGACCAGTGATAAAATCGAGGCAAAGCTGCTGTTTAAGAAAATTGAGGACAATGATATTGAAAAGGCAAAGAAATACGTCTCCAGGTACGTGAAGAGCAGCGACAAAAGCGGCATAAAGACAAGCGGGAAAATAATAGAAGAGAAAGAAAAAATAGAAATGGTGAACGAAATGATACCTATCGAGGAATTCCAGAAATTAGACCTCGTGACAGGCACTGTCGTAGACGTGAAGGACCATCCGAACGCTGCAAAGCTCTATATTATGGAAGTTGATATAGGATCAGAAACCAGACAGATCGTTGCCGGATTGCGGGAAAAATACGCCAAAGAACAGCTGAAGGGAAAGCAGATAATTCTCGTTGCAAACTTAGAGCCTAAAGAGCTGCGAGGTGTGAAAAGCCACGGTATGCTTCTCGCTGCAGGCGACGGGACTTTGCTGTGTCCTGTGGAGCCTGTTGCCAACGGCTCGAAAGTGCAGTGAAGCGGAAAGCTTATGTTTAACAAAGTCCTTAACAAATAAGCCTGAAATTTTTGTTGCATATTGCATAGAATTTCATTTTAGCTTTTTTTCAACAATCTTTGAAAGTATATTTATTACCCTTTTTATATCATCTTTGTTATACTAGAATGCATTGAAAACACACGACTTTAGTCGTGTGATGAAGTACAATGCATTCTGTATGACATGCTCAAGGAAACCCACACCTTTAGGTGTGGGTTATATCAGAGCATATCATTCACGAGAAATTCATGGCTTATTTTCTTGCCATAATATACAATACTATTTCTATACTTTCTCATGTCGTCTATTAATTTTATATCGTTATTTTCAAGATCTTTATAATTGGCAGAAAAATATTCAATAAGTGCTACATGACTAAGCGTTTTGTAACCATCTACATACATGATTGCTGTAAGAAGTTCTTTTATAATTTCATAATACTCTTCGATTATTTTATAGGTTTTTTCTTCAGGTATAATCTTGATTATATCTAGCCGTTCTTTTGACATTATCAGCAAGTCTTTGGCACGTTCTCTGTCACTGCTTATTTTGAATACTTCGTCCATGAAATGTCACCATAAATTATAATGCCATTCATTAATTTATGCTCAATATTTTTGTCAAGTTTTTCTGTACTATCAATAACGATAAGATGTATTTTTCTTTTCAGCAATTTTTCAAATTTTTCAACATCCAGATTCTTTTTTGTTTTCGTTACAACAACAATATCGATATCGCTTGTTTCTATATCTTCACCCTTTGAATAAGACCCAAAAAGAATTATAGCCTTTGGAAAGTATGTCTCTGACAGAAGATCAGCAAGGTTTTTTATGCTATACAGATCGTAGATTTTTTTGTAAAATATAAAATCATTATTTTCCCTGTTTGCCGCAAACCCGTCAAACGGTTTCGATTTTTTCACTTTTATAACCTTAACTCCCCAAGCTTTTAGGGTTTATATCGAGCTCCAAAATCGAAATTAATTTTTCTACTTTGGCTGGTATTGAGTTTAGGCTTTTCTTTTGTCCTAAAGTCACTTGATAAACTTTCGACAGTTCCAACAAAAGTT
>JACPVU010000037.1 GCA_016191585.1 archaeon | reverse complement strand
ATAGTTCCTTTCGAGACAGTTGAAAAGAAGAAAAATGCAATAGAAAGGTTCAAGAAATACGGGCTTGACCCGAAGTATGTTCCCTTCTTCTACAAGCTGGACAATTACAAAGGTAATGAAAGATTCGCTGGTCGCTACTTCGATCCTGACGGCGGCGGTCGCTTCTGCGCGGGTCTTGACGGGCGCCCTTCCTTTTCTGGCGATGGCAGGGTGGGTGCCCTTCCGGTTTTTGAGGAATCTAGGGACGGAATTGTGCCTGACATGAAGATTGTTGCATTGCCTGAGAAGAAAAAATAAACAATTAAGATTTTATGTTTTTCAGCGTACGCTGGGCCCCACACGCCTCGCACTTTATGACGACAAAATAATCCTTCTTGACCAGAGTCGTATCCGGCTTGCCACATTCCTTGCACATCACGAACTCGTTTATGTAGTCGTTTATGCGCTGGCTTATGATTGACGAGCTGATCTTGCTCTGAAGCAACAACTCATCACCGCTTACAGTGCCTGGCGTTGCGAGTTCCTTGAACAAAAACTTTGCAAGGTGGCTTGGTTCACGCCTTATTGTCTTGACTATCGAAGAGAAATTCTTTATTGTTGTCTGCCTTTTTGTCGACGAGACAACAGCTGCCGGTATTTCCAGCCTGCCCCTGTCTTCGGTCTGGGGCATGTTCTTTTTTGCCCTTTTCAGAAGTTCTTTGTAGTCCATAATAATTACTCCTCTTTCACAAAGCTTGTAAGGTCTTTTATCGAGAGATATTTTGTCCTTGCAGATTTTATAGTGCCTGTCACTCCCATGATCTTTACTATTACGCGAGACTCGCTTATTATCTGTATAAGCGAGAGAGCGACCCTGACGTGCTCGACAGAGTCGTGCGAGCATTTTATGAGTCCTTTCTGTGTCTTCTCGTCGTATAGGTTGTGGACAAACCACATGTTGAGCTCAGAGCTGCCGAACTCACCCAGGAAGTTCATTGTTGATGTCCATATTGTATTGACGAGCTCGCTGTACTGAACCGGATTCTCAGAGATTATCTCAAAAGCTATATATCTCTTTGCCGGTCTCATTGTAGGCGGCAATAATTTCGGGCTTGACATAATAACTACTCCATTTCTATTATCCAGTGACCGAATTTCTTTATGTCTTCTGCACTGTGAAAGTCTGCCAGGTTTACTTTGGTCAGGTTCTTTACTCTTTTCTTTATCACACGGCCTGTGTATTTTTTAGTCTTAGGATTAAATTCCTCCAATACAAGCGTATCGCCTTCCCTGATATTGAAATCCGCCAGCCTCAGGTCTACGTTCTTCCTGCCTTTACTGACTAATTCAAAAAGATCTGGCCAGCATTTTTTCTTTATTTCCATTATAATCACTCCACTATCTGCGCACCCTGCCATCTTTTACCAGCAAGTTTTTCGCGGTTTTGAGATACAATATTTTCAGGTATTAACGATGAAGAATCTATGGCGTGTCCAAGGTCTAGACCCATCATGTTTGTAATTGCAGAAAGTTCCCTTCCAGAACGAAGGCCCCACTTTGTTACTGCACCTGATGCGGTTACAATATTTACGTCGTATTTCTTGTAGAGGGTGACGTTTTTCTTTATTGCGGACAGTATATATATGCGGTTCTTTTTGTAGGATTCCATAATTTCACGAAAATTTACCTCGACAGCAACGTTATTTTCGTTTGCGGCCTTTGCACATATGTGGTCAAAGCCTGAATCTTTCCTGCCGAGTTCTGGATGGCATAAAACATCGACCATGGAATTTTCACAAGCAGCACGATTTATGTCGTAATCACCACCGTGAACCATGAGGACTTCACACCTGTTTCTCGCTTTTGAAATCATATCAGAAAGCTCGTTGACGTTATTTGCCTTTATCATTGTGCATTTTACGACGTCTATACCATTCACAAGCGGCAGTTCTGAATAATTTGGATAGTACTGGACAACACCTATGCCGCCCAGGCCTAACCTTTTTGCCATTTCTGCCGTCTCTTCCAGTGTATTCTCACCGATGGAAATGTTTGTATGAACGTGAAGGTCGTAAAACATATTAAACACCTAAAAGTGGACAGACGTTTGTCAAGAACAAAAGGGCGCCGGTCGCACTTCCCTATATTATTTGTCGATAAAAGCTTTTAAGGGGATTCAATAGAAAGGGTCAGCTGATATTTTGCGGCTCTCCTAGATACGGTTTTAGTTTTCCTATAAGAACTTTTGTTAAGGCATTTCTTCTGTCAGGATTATCTATTCGGTATTCATCATAAATTTCCAGATCTATTACTTTCTGCTTATCTACGGTCGGATACATTGCTAAAAGCTCATCGCGCGTAAAAAACGTTAATATCTCGTCGGCCCATGATATGTCGTCGTCTGTTAGTTTTCTTGAATTCGGATAAAGGTGTTTTACACATTCATTTATATCATATATGCCAGCAGATCTCACTTCATAGCGATTATCGTTCTTGTACAATTCTTCTGCTAATTTGCTTCTGTTAACATTGACACGGCAGACAAAAAGAATATGTTTCATGAAATAACTATAGCCAAAAAGAATAAGAACTATATTCCCCTGCTTCTTTTTCCTGCAGAAGTAAGCCCGCGGAATGCGCGGTTCCTCTGGTTTAATATGGAGACGTCCTTGTCCTTGATTATTGACGGGCTTTTAGGATCGACTAGTATGACTTCATAGAATTCGTAAACGCCTGTCTCACCGACAAGGTAAGAATTCAATACCTCCAGGTTAGGAAATTTTCTTGCGACGCGCCTCTCGGCTATTGCTTTCTTATTCATCTTCGGCGTGAAGAAAACGCCGGAGCTGCGTGGTTTTCTCCCTTTTCTAGGGCTCGGCCTGCGTCTTCGGCCTTTCACTATGCGAACACGGGCAAGTACAAACCCCTGTTTTGATTTGTAGCCGAGTGACCGTGCCCTGTCTAGCCTTGTCGGCTTGTCTATTCTTTTTACGACCGACTGACCGGCCCAGCCTATTGTCTTTTGCCTTAGTTCACGGGAAGGTTTTTTCCACATCTTTCGAATATGTTTGTAAACACCCATAGTACCACAATCTTAATTTTTCATGACTAATAAAGTATTAAAACATGACTAACAGATTATAGCTATCAAACACGGGGTGATAAAATGAACTCTGCAGTCAAAATGATTGTTGGAATAATAGTATTCCTGATTGGACTATTCTGGTATACTGCAGCGCCCATATTCAAATACGGCGGAATAGAAAGACTGTTTGGAACAAGCACCGTCAAAGCATTCCTTACAGTATTTGCCGGATTGTTCGGAATCTTTCTCATATTCTTGGGACTCGTAGTCGCATGGATAGAATATGAAGATCTGAAATGGGAGCGCCAGGAAAAGAGAGAAATAAAGAAGAAAAAGAAGTAGTGCAATGGTTTTTTCTTACAGTTTTTATTTTTGATGATTTATTTCATTTAATGACGTCTAATACCGCTCAACAATGATTTTAAAAACACAATGTTTAATTAAGATAGTAATAAAAAATAAAAATGGGGGTATAAAAAATGGTAACCTTCGAAACCATAAAATCAGAAGAAATAAAATTCGGGAACAACAAATTCATAGAAGTAGCAAGGAAAAAAGCAATAGCTGAGACTGGCGAAAGCACTTTCATATCGCTCAGCCTCGGATTTTTCGGAAGCGCCGGTGAAAAAAGATACAGGAAATCGTTCACGGTGCCGTTGGACAGCAACGTAATAGAATTTATATCCGAAAAGTTGAAGGAAGTATGAAGATAGAAGAAGCTGTGGACAAATCCAGCCACAATGAAAACGTGCAGAGGCTCAGGGGCTATTTCTTGTGTTCCGGCTTCACGACACTCAGTGATGCAAAGAAAGAGATCAACGAATGGACTCTTCTTTACTATAGTCCGAGAAACAAAACAATAATTGACTGTTTTGTCAACGAAAAATTTATCACTGTTGGAGAGGGCACTCCTGCCATGAAGGACATGGCTGATATCCCTGCACATGAAAAATTTCAACAAAAAACAAAAGCTTGTATGGACAATAGCTATGATAACACAAGGTTTGTCGGCAACTTCGTATGACGTAGACGCCGTTGATGGCAGTGTACTAAACGAAGAAACAACAAGCCTGATAAGGAGAGATTAAGATTTTTTCTTTTAATTAAAATTTTCTTTTAATTAAAATTTATTCAAGCTTTTTAGCACTTTTAATATCTTAGGGTTTTACTATTTGCATGGCCAACACCAATGAAATCGACTTAGCACTGCATAGTATCGGACGGCATACCGGAGTCGTTGCAATGTATCATGACGGTGAAGACGACCCAACCGCTGATCAAATTCAAGAAATGCAAAAAAGAGCAACCAACCAGTTCAAATTACTGGTAGAAAAGAGCAACATAACAGGACAAGATACATTAGACCTTATCAACGCTTTAGAAAAATATGATTGGCGAGATGCACAATCGTATGGAGAATTCAGAAAAGTCTTTGACAATTATATCAAGGCAGCCGATAAATAAGCAATAAAACTTAGGATTAATCTATTCAAACTTTAGCGACGTAGAAAACGAAGTAGCGGCCCTTTTTCTCTTTTACGACGGCACCGACATCGGTCAGTTTTTTCATTCTTTTACTTAGCCGTGTACTGCCCAGCTTTGTCAGTTTATGTACCTCGGCGAGTGTCATTCTTTTTGTGATAGATTTTACTATAAGCATATCAACAAGGTCGTCCTCGATGGCTTTCAGGACCGCGATTACCCTTTTCTTTTCGGCCTGGTATCTTTTCGGAACACGGTAACTTTTTACAAGCTTTATTATTCCTCCAACGCTCTCAATCGTATACTCACCGCGCAACAGCGCCAGCTGCGAATTGACATTCCTCAGGCTGCTGTTGACTCTTTTGAATTCGTTCTTCAACGAGCCTTCGACAGATTTGTTGACAATAAGTTTTATCTCGTTGCCACCGAGAGTTTTCTTTATTTTTCCGGCAACAGCATTGAGGTCTGCAGAAGCATTATCTATTTTGCTGACTGTCTTTTTCATTGATTTTTCTATGGAATTCTCCACAGATTTGTTGACAACCTGTCTGATTTCATCCATATCCACGGATTTATCGGATTTTTTCAGCTCGTCAATGGTAATATTCATGTCGTTCATCTGGCTCAGTATCTGCACAGACAGGCTGTCCAGGCGGTTGTTGAGATTTTCAATATACGCGTCTATCTTGTCGTTTATGTTTTCCATGATCAAAGGAGTATCATTTCTCACTGCAACACGGTCTGTTATCTCGTTAATCATACTTCTTATGTAGTTTTGTGATACGTCGAATCCCGACCTTATATCGGCAATCGCAGTGCTTATGTTCTCGATGTTATCCATTGCACGCGAGAATACTGAGACTATCCTTTCTTCGTTAGACTTGACAGAACTAACAACGGTTCCGAGGCTATCACGTATACTTTCCATAATCTTTATGGAATCGCTTAGAGAAGTTGTATCGAGCAGCAAACTTATATTTTCTTCAACACGCTGCATCCTTTCCTTGTCCCTGTCGAGGATTGTAACGAGCCTGTCGAATTTGTCAGAAAGGCCAACTGAACTTCTTTTTTCATTGTCCACAGATACGCGGAGCTCAACTATGCTGTCTATTACTGATTGGATAGAAGATTTTTCCCTTTCAAGATAAGCAAGAAGTTTTTCTGATTTTTCAGCGAGGCGCTCTATTTTTTCCTTGTCGTCCTGGCTGAGTGTCGGCAGTTCCATGATCTTTAGAAGCTTTTTTACATTAGTCGGAACTTCCTCGCTTTCGGTAAGAACTATTTCGATTTTTTCATTATTCATAGATAACTACAGTTTTTTTAATCATTTTAAAGCTATTTACGACAACGAAAAAATTACGCCTGAATTACGCTTCAATAACAAAATTTTTGGTCACATTTTCTTTGGCACTTCTATGCACAGCAGGCCAAGGCCTGTTTTTATGACCGTCGCAACAGAGAAAACTAAGGCAAGCCTCTGCGCCTCTTCCTTGGAATTTATGATTTTTGTGGTGTGGTAGTACTCGTTGAATTTCGCCGCCAAAGTGTTAAGATAGTTCGCTATGTAGTGCGGCTTGTAGTCTTTTGCGGAATCCGCGATTACAGAAGGGAATTTTGACAAGGCCTTGATAATTTCGTGCTCGTTCTTTTCCTGAAGCTTATCGATTTTTGTTAAAGACGGTCTTTTCTTTGATTTAGCAATTACAGAATTTGCGCGAACGGCTGTATACTGCAGATACGGGCCCGTATCGCCCTCGAAGCTCAGCGCTGTATTCCAGTCAAATACTATGTCCCTTATGCGGTCCTTTGAGAGATCGTTATATTTTATTGCTGCCATGGCTACCATCTCTGCAACTTTTTTCCTGCCCTTCAGCTTTGGATTCTTCTCTTTGATTATTTTCTCAGCCTTTTTTACCGTCTCATTTATCAGGTCTTCTAAAAATACAACACGACCTGCCCTTGTCGACATCTTGCCTTCTGGCAGTGATACAAGGCCGAAGTTCACGTGGATACCTTCGTCGTTCATATAACCGAGCTGTTTTGCGGCAAAAAATATCTGCCTGAAATAAAGGTTCTGGTCAGAGCCTACAGCGTATAAAATCTTGTAAGGATGAAACTTTTCTATTCTGTACCTGACTGCTGCCAGGTCACGCGTCGCGTATATTGTTGACTCATCGGATTTCTGTATTATCAGCGGAGTTCCGTTCATCGGTATTATGACGGCACCCTGCTCTGTTTTAGCTATGTTTCTCTTTTTTGCATCGTCGATAACGTCTCTGGCCATGCCTATGTAGAAGCTCTCGCCAAGAGAATAGTCGTGGTGAAGGCCTAACGCGCTATATGTTTTTTTGAATTCTTTCATGCTCCACTTGCAGAATAATTTCCACAGTTTTTGCGCTTCCCTGTCGCCTTTTTCAAGCTTAGAAAACCACCTTCTCCCTTCTTCTTCGAGATCTGGATTCTTTTCCGCTTCTTCGTGAAACTTTACGTATAATGCGAGAAGCTCTTTTATCGGATTTTTTGCAACAACCATTGGTTTGCCCCACGTTTTGTACGCGTATATAAGTTTCCCGAACTGCGTGCCCCAGTCTCCTATGTGGTCGTCGCTTATTGCGTTGTATCCGAGGAATTTATGTATATTGTAGAGAGACTGGCCAATAATGGCAGAACGCAGGTGGCCTATTGACATCGGCTTTGCTATGTTTACAGACGGGTATTCAACAATAACTGTCTTGTTGCTGCCTG
>JACPVU010000036.1 GCA_016191585.1 archaeon | reverse complement strand
TACCTTCTATTACAAATTCCTGACCTCTATACGCAGATTGAAAATAGAATTTTTTCCAGCTTTTTCTTGAATGATGACTTATTTTTACATTTCTAAAAAAATCAGGCAATCTCCACTTTGAGCGACTAATTTTTTCTTCTGGTAAATACAAATTTGTTAAGACCAGATTCTTGTTGTAATGAAAAACGCCTGCTCCGCAAAGATTATTGTTCCAAGATAATTTATCCCGAGCAATGTAAATTGTATTATTGTCACTTTTTCTATTTTTGAATGTATGTGGATGGTAGGACATCCAATTGGGGAATTCTGTTTTCTGTTCTATATTTAGTATTCCACCTATCTGCATATATCCAAAGATTACATGAAGATGCGGACCAAAAAATACAAGTTTCTTATATTCATCGTATTTTGCTTGACGAAACCACCCAAAAAATAGAAAAATATCACCTTCTTGAATTTTGTTATTAGATAATTCTGTCTGAGCAGCACCAATTTGTCCAAAAAGAGGTTTCCAACCAAGCTCTCTATTTATGACATTTTTATGAATATCAGGATCAAGATGGCACTCCGTTTTTTCTGTTAAATTAAACCATTTTTCTGGTTTTTCGTATCTTATACGTTTTTTTAATTGTATCATCAGGTCAAAGTAACTTTGATTTTTATTGAGCCTTAAATCATTATACTTATTTTTATCTCCTTTTGATGGAATTGGAAAAGAAATTAGCCTCCCATTTATGATAGGACTCGGATAACCACCGTTTTTAGAATCAAACCCTTTACGACTTAAAATTATTTTCACGCTTCTTTCCCCTCAAACTAATTGTTTAATTTAATCATTTCATTTCTCAGCTTTCAGTATTTCAATAAAATCTTTCAGTCTCTCGTATTTTTTCAACAGTTCCGTCTCATTTGTCGGTTTCTTTCCGCCGCTAATTGTCTGATCGTTTACATTTTGGTCTAATACGAAAGCACCCAAAGCCTTTTCCATTTCTTTGACAGCGAGTTCTTTGTTTCTCTTGTCCTCGTCAAGAATGAGACCACATCGTCCGCAGAAATCCACAGTAACGGGGTTCTGCATCCTGCACCTTATGCATACTTTCGGCTTTAATTTTGATTTTTCTTTTTCTGTTTCATCTTTTTTTATTCCGTATACATTGAGCAGTGCATTGTCAACATCCCTGCCTGAAAGATGAACATAAGTAGCTGCCTGACTTGAACTTTGTGTCCAGCCGAACATTTCTTTTAATTGTGCTTCGGTCAACTTGTTTGCAAGTTCTGTGGCACGTGAATGCCTGAATAGATGCGGATGGATTTTCTTTTTTATCCCTGCTTTTTGCCCGAGATTTTTTAACATCATCACTATTGATGAGTAACTCATCATCTTATTTTTGTTCTTTGTGCCAATACCAAGCCACAAGAATGCATCTGGATCGTCTTTGTAAGGATGGACATTGACCCATGACCACAAAGAAGGTGACGCTGCAATCAGTCTTACTCTCCTGTCGCCTGTCTTTCCAGTAACGTGAATAATTGCTCCATATTCGTCTGACTCGATGTTTCTCAGTCTCAGCGTTGCTATCTCTCCGATTCGGCAGCCGCTTTCATACAAACAGAAAACAAGCGCCTTGTCTCTTGGATGGTCTGCTGCATCGACCATTTTTATTATCTCATCCTGGGTAAGCATATCGTCAGGCAGTTTATGTTTATTGTTTCGCATTGTCGCTTTCAGCCATCTGACCTCTGGTGGATAATCGTCTTCTTTTCTTAGCCACTTGTAAAATCTTTTGCATATAACACGATAGTCCTTCTTTGTCCAGTCGGATAAATCAGATGTTTCTATTGTCCTGAATATTCTTTCGATGTCTTCTCTTCCAGCTTCCTCAAAATCTTTTTTGATCAGCTCGGAAATTTTCTTCAGGTGCGATATATATTTTATGATCCTTGCCTTGCTGAGTCCTTCGGAGAACAAGTAATCTGAAAATTTGAGAATTGTTTTCTTGTTGCGCTCTGATGTCTTGAATGTTTCGATTCTTTTAAGTGCGGATTTCAGATGCTGTTCGTTATTGTGGAAATCGACTCTCATATATTATTCTATGCGTGCCAGAGTATTTAAAGAAGGGGCATTTCTATTGCATTTGAAAGCCCCAGGGGAGCATCGAACTCCCGACCTCCTGTTCTCCCGTTATTTTTGCGTTATTTCTTGATCAATCTTCTTTTCTAAAGAAGATTATACGAGACAGGTGCTCTACCAAGCTGAGCTACTGAGGCAGCACATTCTCTTTTATTGTGCTAAATGAAGTTTAATACTACTACACTCAGTTATCAACTTCATTTGCACAAAAATACGTCTGATCCTGTCAGACGTATTTATTTATTACTTTTTAAGTATTTGCTTTAAAAATAAGCTGGAACGGCACTATTGCGGTATTGCCAGTAAAAGTGGTTGTTATGAAGGAAGTATTCATCGTATCAAGCGAAAACAAGCAGAAGGTAGAAGACATACTGAAAAAGGATGATATTATAAGCCGCGGCTCCATAACGATAAAACTGCCTTCTTCTCTGGACATGAAAGAAGACGGCTACTTCTTCATACTGGACATGCCTGAATCCTCGCTAAAAAGGGCCGAAGAGCTGACAAAGGATCTTGCACAGGAATATAAGGACGGCGAAATTGTAATTAAGAAAGTGCAGGAACAGGAAGATTCAGCGATAGAAGGCTTCGGCAACATACTCGGGTGAAAAAATGGACATATCTGATCATCTTCCTTCCAGCATAATGGAGAATTTCCACGAATTCCGTGAATCCAGATATAATTTTCTGTATATGTGCAGGTCGTGCAGCCGCAGTTTCGACTCCAGGATTGCATTGGATAACTGCAAATTCTGCAACGGTTCCATTATCGAATTGAGAAGCGTGAAAAGGGGCAAAAGAAATGTCAGAAGCCTGGTAAAAAAACCGATTTACAGGTATTACTGCCCCACGTGCGAAAAAAATTTCATGACCACAGAATCGATTCCGATGTGCAACGTATGCAGGACAGACTATCTGCATGTATATACCTGGGACACGTTAAGGAGAAGGGACAAGATCTACATAAAACTGAACAAATCCCTGAAGAACGTCTTTGGAAGGGAAAAAGAGGCAAGAATGAAGCCAGTCGTGAAAATCCCTTCTTTAAGCATGATTCCTTCTTTGAACATAAGATTCTCCAGAAACGACGAAGAACTGCCGACGAACTGAAATACTTCTTCTGACAATTAATTATGATGAAGTTAAAAATCGGGAAGCGTACCATGAAAATAAAGAACTGCGTCGGCCTGGGATCAATGAAGGGACTGATGTTCGATTCTGAGTCTGACGGCGCGCTTATCTACGGCAATTCGATATGGATGCTTTTCGTGGAAAGAAAACTGCTCCTAATATTTCTGGATAAAAAAATGAGGGTTGTTGACAAAATGATTGCTGTGCCTCTGACTCTGAATCCGAAAACGTGGAAGATATATGAAAACGTAAATGCAAGATATTGCCTGGAGCTAAAAGATACGAATTTAAGAATAAAAAAAGGCGCAAAAATAAGATTTGTATGAATGGGTCTGGGCGGAAATTCTCAGGCATTTCAGGAAAAGTCTGTTTCGAACCGCCGGCCTTCTGCATTTTCAGATTTTATCGATAGTTGAAAAGATCTCGTCAAGCAGACGTCATCTGTGGTTTGCTTCTTTGCAAGATAGCCACTAGACTACAGACCCATCATCATAGATTCTTAAGAATAATGCTTATAAGAGTTATTTATGCTGCGAAAAATAGCTGCGATTATACTGGAAAACAGGAAGTTTTTAGTTGTCAGAGATGGTAGTCAGGATTTCTTCAAGATGCCCGGAGGCAAGATAGAAAGAAATGAGAGCGATGAAGAATGCCTTCAGCGGGAGCTGATGGAAGAGCTTTCAATAATTCCCAAGGAAACAGAATTCATAGGCTCTGCAATGGGCGTGACTCCGAATGGCGAGGATATAGAGATTATATTCTGGTTAGCGGATTACGATGGAACAATAAAACCCGATAATGAAATAAATGAAGTATTGTTCATAGACAGTTGTTACAACAAGGAAAAAATAAAGCTCGTGAAGAACCTTGACACGTACCTCATACCGAAATTACTGGAGCTTGACTTGATAGACTGATGCATCTGTAGTCTAGTGGTAGGATCTGAGCTTCCCATAAACTTCTTTTTCAAAGAAGTTTAATCAAGAAATAAAAAATGGAAAAAGCTCATGACCCGGGTTCGAATCCCGGCAGATGCATAAAGAAACGGTTGGTATTATGCTGGATAAAAATAAGAATCGTATGGAAATTCGTTCGCCAAAAACAAAGGAAGAATGGAAAAAATACTATGATATAAGATACAGAATCCTCAGAAAACCTTACGGAGCGCCAAAAGGCGAAGAAAAAAAGCCTGAAGATGCGATAGCTGATCACAGGGCAATATTTCTCGGCGGCAATATGATAGGCATAGGAATGATCTATGATGATAAAGGAAATGCACGCATACGCTTCATTGCTATCGATGAAAAATACCAGAAAAGAGGCTTCGGAAAAATCATGATGGAAGAACTGGAAAAGTCCGCAAAAGAAAAAGGCTACAGAAAGATCGTTTTATGGGGCGACGAGCCTGCAGTAAAATTCTACGAAAAACTGGGCTACAAAAACACGGGAAAAGGCCCGATGATCTTCGGAAAAATACAGCAGTACAACATGGGGAAGAAAATCTAAGGTTTTGTTCTTTCAGACTTCATCAGGTAACCAATGATTTCCTCTTTTTTCATTTTGCCAAGGGTTTCGTACGTTTTTTCATCTATTGTTTTTTTGCTGATAGAAACTGCGAGAACAAGGGCCTCGCAATAGATGTGAAACCTTTTTTCATCTAGCCTATGGCTGCTGTAGAAATTTCTGTGCTCGTCTGCTATATCCTTTACTGTTTCGTATATGCCCATGGTTTATGGATACCAGAAAACGATAAAAAAGCTCCATCCAAGTCTAATCATGCATATAGCAGATCTGCACAGCCACAGCAAGTACAGCCGCGCGACGTCCGGGAGCATGAACATCGAGGAAATAACAAGATACGCAAAGATGAAGGGGCTTGATATCCTTGGCACAGGCGATTTCACACATCCTATATGGCTGAAGGAACTGAAAGAAAAGCTCTCAGACACCGGTGAAATATACGAACACAACGGAATAAATTTTGTCCCAAGCACAGAGATATCGCTCATATACAAACACAATGGCAAGGGCAGGCGCGTTCATCATATAATATTGGCACCAAACTTCTCGGTTGTAGACCAGATTAATGAATTCTTAGACAAAAAGGGCCGCCGCGACTACGACGGAAGGCCTATTTTCGGTTTCTCGTCCATAGAGCTAGTTGACGAGATGATGAGGATATCGAAAGATATAGAGATAATACCGGCCCACTGTCTTTTGCCAGATGAAAAGGTGGTCTGCAATCCTGAAATAAAACCTATTTCAGAAATTCAAAAAGGCGATAAAGTTTTAACACATAAAGGAGACCACAAAAATGTTTTAGATACATTTGTAAGACCATATAATGGAAAGGCTTACATAATACAGCCCTATTATTTCAGTAGTGGCATAAAGGTTACAAACGAACACCCATTTTTAGCGATAAAAACTGTGAAAAACTGCGCCTTTGTCGGTGGACTTTGCAAACCAAACAGCACTGCCAAAGGCAAACACAAATGCACAAAACAACATTACAAAAACTATAAGCCATCATGGATTCCGGCAGAAGACTTGAAAGTTAATGATGTAGTTCTATATCCGCGAATAAAGAAAACCGTCGATGCGGGCCAGATTAAAATATCGGACATAATTGAAAGCAAAAATTATAGAATATCTGAACATTTTATAGTTCCTAAAACAGGACGCCAAGATAAATCAATAAAAAATATCATTAAAATCACACCAGAATTCTGTCGGCTTGCTGGATATTTCTTGGCAGAGGGTTATATAATCAAAAAAAATAACTGCATTCAGTTTTCTTTTGGTCAAAAAGAACATGAGTATATAGATGACGTAACAAATCTTATGAAAGAATGTGTTGGGATTGAAATATCAAAGAAAAGAGAAAGACATGGATATGAACTTTATTTTTATTCAAAGATTCTTGTTGAGTTATTTGGTAAACTCTTTTATCAATATAATAAGCCAAAAAGAGCATTTTCTAAAAGGCTTCCCCAGTGGGCTCTTTACTTGCCATTGGAGAAACAATCTGAAATTTTGCGCGGGTGGTGGAGGGGTGATTCTGGTGTTTCTGTTTCTGAAATACTGTCTGAACAGATGAAAATAATTTGCCTAAGACTGGGGATTATTCCATCTATAAGAAAATTGTTAAAAGAGGACTTCAACAAAAATTCGCATACGATTGGTAATAGACGGATTTTGGCAAAACATGACTTAATAACATTTGAAAGATTATCATTTCACGAAGATAAGTTCAATTTGCTTGAAGATCCTTCAATGAAAAAATTCAAGACAAAGTTGCATAGAAGGCATGGATGGGTAGACGAAAATTATATATATATACCGATAAATAAAATAGAAACTTTCGATTATTCGGGTCTTGTGTACAATTTGGAAGTCGAAGAAGATAATTCTTATGTTACACATGCTGCAACAGTTCATAATTGCTGGACGCCTTGGTATGGAATCTTCGGCAGTATGTCCGGCTTTGATTCGCTGAAAGAGTGCTTCCAGGAAAAAACAAAATACATACATTGTGTAGAAACAGGCCTCAGCAGCGACCCTCCTATGAACTGGAGGATATCTGCACTGGATGACATTGTGCTGACAAGCAACAGCGACGCCCACTCGCCTTATCCATGGAGATTAGGCAGGGAGGCAAATGTTTTCGATTTCAAGGAAGCAAGCTACAAAAATATAATAAACGCGATCAGAACCAGAAAAAATTTCATATACACGATAGAAGTCGATCCGAACTACGGAAAATACCATTTTGACGGCCACAGGTCGTGCAATTTCTCATGCAACCCGAAGGAAGCGAAAAAACTGAATGACATATGCCCGAAATGCGGAAAAAAACTTATCACCGGCGTCCTGAACAGGGTAGAACAGCTGGCAGACCGCGACGATGGATTCGTGCCAAAAAATTCAATCCCGTTCAAGTCAATAATACCTCTCAGTGAACTGGTATCAGCGATAACAGGAACCGATGTTTTCACCAAGAAGGTATGGGAGATTTACAACCGCCTGATAGACCGGTTCGGCAACGAGTTCAACATATTATTGAACACTGATCTAACGGAACTTAAAAAGACTGTTGATGAAAAGCTGGCTGAACTGATAATAAAAAACCGCGAAGGCAGGCTGACTATAGAGCCCGGATACGACGGCGTCTATGGGAAGCTGGTTCTAAAGGAAGAAAAAGGCCTGAGAAGATTCATCAAGTAGAATGAAAATTAGTTTCTTTTTTATTAATTTACACGACGCCCGGCCCGCTCAATCCCTCGACGCCAATAACATTCACGTATGTCGTTTTGTCAACGTAATATCTGTAGTAAAGGCTGAATTTTATCGTTATCGTGCCTTTTGGTGTGTCTAACCATTTAGAGCGGTCTATGCCTATGGTGCAGCCAAGAGGAACGCTTTGGTCAGGCCTTAGTTTGAGGTATCCCTGCATTACGTCAGCGCCCAGGACTACGGTATTCCCGTTCTGACCAAGGCAGTCGTAGAAGAACGCTCCAGGGCCATTGATGTCCATTGTCGCAAGAACAAATCCCGAAGTGCCAGGAATGTCAGGGCCGCTCATAGGGAGCGGGAATCCGCTTCCTGTATTAACGAACTGGAAAGTATAGCTTCTCAGTTCGTAGTTCTGTCCAGGGAGTGTAGGAACAGGATTCACGACAACAGGTGCGTCGCCTCTCACGACTGTCACCTTGATTGGCGTGCCAGGCGAGTCTGATATAGTAAGAGGGTAATCTATTTTTTGCCCGAGGTCCACCATTCTCTTGAATTCTGATTTACTGAATGCATATATGTTCATTACCGCGTTAGTCGTATAGAAATATGACGTTCTTGCTGTCACAGGATAAACAGCATTGGTTCCCTCAGGCAGTATAGGCGGTTTCAGTAACCATTCTTTCGTGAAAGCCTGTCCTGCGCGGCCAAGGCTGGGATTAGGCGGCATCAACTCTGGCTGGTATCTCATGAGAAAATACCTCTTATCAACAGGATCGAAAGCGTTGCAGAACTGCGTCGAGAACTGGTCAAACGACGAGCTGAGGAACCCTGAAAATGACGTTCCTGTCTGCTTTGAATACTGTATTGTTGCTATGCCTGTAAAAGGGTTGCCGAAATATCCGTTGAATATGCCGTTCGTGAAATCTATTACAAACCCAAGCCCCTGGGTCGGGTAGAACGGGTTGAAAGAAGCTATTGGAGTGCCTGTTAAGTCGTACCAGCTGTCCACGCCGAAAAGCTCTGTTGTTACGCACTTTGCTGTTGTGCCGCCTGCGTTCTCGGCGTCTAAGAAGAATCTTACAGTATCAGTGGCTTGGGCGGAAATCGGGTCAGCAGAAAAGTCGTTGACAACTATGCCGTCATTCGGAATTACCCTAGTGTTAGACGTGCAGCCTGAAATTATTACAGCCAAGAAAATTAATAGTATTATTTTCTTCATCGTATCACTAGATAATTTATTGTGAATTTTAGTATATATAGCTCTACTGGAAAATAATCTCGGCAATTCCAACTGAGCCGTATGTAAACTCATAAATTTATGTCCAAAATTTTTATGAGTTCACTATATAGTAAGTGATGTCGAATTGTGATCGTAAATTTAATTATATTCAAAGAAAATCAGAAAACAATTTATCTTCCGGATACAGTGACTACTGCTTCGCTCTTGACGTAGTACCTGTAGGCAAGCTCGAATGTAAGCTTTATCCTGTCCTCAGGCCTGTCGTCACCCCAGACTGTCTTGTCTATGCTTATTGTGCACGCTACCGGGAAGTCTCCTGTCGGGTCACGCAACCTTGGAAGTATGTCAGCACTGTCAAGGTCTATCTCTGTTCCGCTTGTAAATCCAAGACAGTCGGAAAACTGCGGGTTCCCTGCTCCTGACAGCTTTATTGTACCTGTCAGTTTGCCGCCTGCGCTGCCTATGAATTTATCGTCTGTCTCAGGCGTTATCGGGAATCCTTTTCCAACGTTTTTGAATATTATTCTCAACGGCCACTGCTGCTCGTTGTTTGTCCTGTCTGATGTGTCCACGCGTATTGGCGAGAATTTCTGGTCCATTGCCATTGCAATCGGTCCTTTGCTCGCGATAACAGCCGGCATGTCAACCTGTTCGTTGTTCATTCTTTTCCTGTTGAATTCTGCCTCGCTTATAGCAGGTATGTCTATGTAACCGTTTGTCTTGTAGTCGTATGAAACCCTTGCTTCAACAGGCACGTTATGTGTGATGCCTTCTGGTATGAGTGGCGTCATTAGCTGCCACTGGGTAATCTTGAACTGGCCTGGCACGTTTCTCTGAGGATCAGGCGGCCTCAACGTACCCAGTTCTTTCGGCTGCGTATCTGCCAGAGGACTGCCTGTCGAGTCTCTCCACTGGTTTTCAACGCCGTATAAATCGACCCTTGCATTTGTCGCTGTTGTCCCGCCTATGTTTTCAATATCAAGCCCGAAAATAACAAGTTCGCCGTCTCTTACGCTCAGTGGGCTCACGTCAAAGCTGTTTATAACAAGCCCTTCCTGCGGATCGTACTTAGTTTCCCTGCTTGTGCAGCCTGATATGGCCACTAAAACGAGAATCAAGAGTATCAAATATTTTTTCATTGTGTTCGCCTGCAGTAATTATTTCTTACTTTTAATTATCATTTTGCCCCCTTAAATAAATATCTGCGACCCGATACTATCAACTTACCAGCTATTATCTATCGATAATAGCTGTTTCTGGATGATCTTGAGAGAAGCGAATCTTCTCTGAGATTGCAAAAAGCTTTGCTTTTTGACAATTAACAACAGTTAATCATCCTTAAGTTGATAGTATTCTGCGACCCGGAAGGTGCAGTATTACAGCAAATTTTATCATCTTATTATAACTATATTGGTTTTTTCCCTTACCTCGTACCTGTAATTCAATGTAACTAACATTCCATAGTTTTCTATGGATTTCATGTCTGCCGGCAAATTAAGCATGCAGGCAATTTTTGGGAAAGTTTTTCCCTGAACTTTCAATGACCAACCTTCTTTGGTGCTCACACAGTCGGCAATGTTACCGGTTGAAATACCGACAGGCGAGATACCCACAGGTGAAACTGTAAAGTCATTGTATTGTATGTCGTCCATGAAGCCGTTGCCTATATTTTTCACGGTAAAATAAACAAAATAATTCTGGGGAGAATATTGCGGCAGTTTAGGATTCTTTATCATGATCGGCATCTCGCTGCTGAAATCGACATCCACCCGGACATTATCGTCGCTGTACGAATAATGCGACGGCTTCAGCGCAAGCTCGCCTGTATCGGATTTTCTCTTGTATTCTTCTTCAGCCATCATCTCGACCAATTGAACAAAAGAAAGGCTTGTCGTGTATTCGACTTTTGCGTTCACTTCTGTTGATGTTCTGTCATTCAGTAACTTCTCTTTTCCGGGTGCTATCATGGGGCATGCAAATGTTTTGAGCTCGTTTGGAAGAACTTTAGGAAAAGATTTAACGCATTGTCCGCCTGCTATATTCATCAGTCCTGCGTCAAAAACACTCACTGCAACGTTAGTTACGCTTCTTGGATTCCTGTTTTCCATATCAACGTTTATTCTGACGTTATTGCCAGAGAAGACAGTTGTCGAGTCCGTAGACAAGTGAAGAAAAATGCTGCCGCCTACTGTATTGGACTGCGTGCAGCCTGACAGCAACACAACTAATGCCAGAAGCAGGAAAAAATAGTATTTTTTTATGAATATTTTCATGTCTCTCAATTTCTATTTGTGTTGGTTGTTTAAATTTATAGTAACGTAAAGGTTTAGGTCGAATCCAGTGTTTCTTACGGCAACATCATGCTTAGGCCAAAACCCGAAGTACCTTTATCTTCAGAAGTCATGTTCTGTTCAATACTTTAGCCGACGTTGTAGAACGGATTTATCGTGGTCTCAATGCTGTCCCTGATCTCGTAGTTGTATCCCGCATAAGCAAGGATCGTGTAAGAAGTGAACGGTGTATTTGATTGTACAGGGGCTTGTACCCTGAACCTCATTGATGCCAGTGTCTCTCCCCTGAATAGTTCTATATTAGAAGCACTGTAGCAGATTGTTTCGCCATTGTCACCATCATAATTGCATTGGAATCTTAGTTCATTGTTTGTATTGGTATCTTTGTCAATATTACAATTTCCATAATCATCAATTTTGCAGCCAGGCGCTTCCACAACTTTTACATTTCCTGGGAATTTCACGATAAAGCCTTCGGCTTTCTTACCATCTTTTTGTCCCAGCAAGAAATCTTCAAAATATGAATATGGTGATGTGATCATACCGTTTTCATAGGCTGGAAGGATTTTCGAATTGACGACATTTCCGCTCCCGACGTTCTTCAGCTTGAACGTCATGATCGTCGGCTGATTAGCCAGAATGTACGGCGGGCCTACTAGGTCAACACCAACTCTAACAGGTCCTGAGCCCTGCATCTTTGACAGCTGGACTTCTGTTTTTTCATTGCCCCGTTGCCTGGCCTTCACTTCCTCAATGTTCACAACAGGTATTATGTACACAAGCGACGCCACGAAATTGTAAGTTGCCCTGAATTCAATTTTTGTCTTTGTTATCGTGCTTGCTATGTCGCGCTCGAGCGGGCTTTTCATCTCTATGGAAACCTGCTTTTCTTCTGCTGGCAGGAGCGTACAGCCTTTTTCAGTAGGTGAATCCTTAATATAATTGCATACGTTCGGCTTGCAGGCATTTCCTGAATTACAAAGAGGACAATCACTGCCAGTACAAGGAGGACAATCATTATTAAGAGCTGGTGATTTGCCACACGTGCTTCTGAAAGAAGGCGCGTTGAACATCTCGACCTTTGTAACAGCAGACTTTGTGTCATCTTTGTTCACTATATTGAATAGCAGCGTGACTGCCTGGTCAGGAAAAATCGTGTTTCCGCTGGAAGAAGGCGAGAGCTGGGCTTTTTGTATTATTACCGCGTCCTGCGGGCTCTCTGCTCGTTCGGTTGTGACCATTTTTATTACGTCAGATCCAGGAACAAAAGGCAGGGACGTGCAGCCTGCTACAAATACAAGGACAGCCAGAAGCAACAGCATCTTTATTGGAAATTTCATGATTATCACTGTAATTTCAGCAAGACGAAAAATAAATCACCGTTCGTTTTTTATTGGTTATTTTGATTGCGCTGAATCTGGTGATTCCGTCTTGTCCTACTTTAAACTTATAATTGCAGCAATTAATAAAGATTGATTGTAAACAAGATTAGTATCATGTTGGTATGGTGTTCCTTATGGGCGATTTTTTACAGACGTACTTCATTGATCCGATAAGGTACGGCACAGGCTACAACATCGTGAATACGATCGTGTTCGCGATAATACTCATAATCGCTGCTGTTCTTGTGTATAAACTGCTGAGAAAAATGAAGGTAACGATAGACAAAAAATTCCTCCTAAGCATTATACCGTTCATAGCACTGGGCGGCATCCTGCGGGCGTACGAAGACTACTTAGAGGCTTCAGGCATCGCCAGGAACATACTTCTGATAACGCCGCTTGTTTACGTGACGATTTTTGTTTCTGCACTGGCTTTGCTGGTAATATCAAAAGCCGTTGAAAAATACGCCGGCGTGAAATACTGGAGAACGTGGTTCGCTGCCGGACTGTTCATCGACGCTTTCATCCTATCCCAGTTCAGGGTCACCAATACATTTGGATTAGTCGCTATGGTCGGAATAGCTGCATTCATCATAATATTAATAACCGCCGCGAAAAAAATTCCTTCGGATAAAATAAAGAATTTCTTCACAGCAGAGAATATTCTTGTCCTGGATGTGCATATGTTCGACGCCACAACGACATTTGTTTCATTATCGTACTTTGACTATTTTGAGCAGCACGTCGTGCCGGGATTTTTAATCAATGCCACGGGCCCGTGGATAATGTTCGTGCTGAAATTTGCCGTTGTTTCTGTGGTCTTGTATTTGTTCGACAAAGAACTCAACAAGAAAGAGGACGCAGAGAAGAAGATGTTCCTGAAGATAATTGTCCTCATCCTTGGCCTCGGTCCCGGACTAAGGAATTTCCTCAGACTCATAATGGGAGTCTAGATCAGAAAATTATAATATATATGAAAAGAAATAGTTACGGATAATATGATAATAATTGACATACTTTCGTCATTTGCCTTCATTCTGAGCGTTTTGCCTTACAGAAAAGTGGCGGAAAAAAAGGTTTTGCCGATGGTGTCTGTAGTAATAGCCACGAAGAACGAGGAAAATGTGATAGAAAAATCCCTCAGAGCGCTGAGAAAATTAGACTACCCGAAATTCGAGATAATAGTAATTGACAGTTCCACAGACGAAACGGCAAAAATAGCAGAGAAGTATGCTGACAAAATACTTGTGGATAAAAACGGCTCAGGAAAGTCAAATGCACTCAATACTGCAATAAAGCACGCCAAAGGCGAGATAATTTACATATTAGACGCAGACTGCATAGTAGAAAAAAATACCCTGAAAAAACTCGTGCATTCGCTGGACGACAGGTACGAGGCTTGCATAGGACTGCTGATACCGCAGAATAAGCAAAACTTTGTCTCGCGAATAGGAAGGCTTGAACTTGCTTTCCTGAACAACGTAAACAAGTTTATTTACAATACGTCAAAAACTGCCATGATACCCGGAAGAAACTATGTAATCTACAAGAAAACGCTGGAAGATATCGGGGGTTTTGACAATGTTCTGACAGAAGACGTCAACCTCTCGTGGAGGCTCTACAAATGCGGCAAGAAGGTTGACATGACGCCAGCAATTTCAAAAGAACAGGTTCCTGACAGGTTTTCATGGTATTTCAGGCAGCAGGAAAGATGGACAACCGGCAGCCTGAACGAGATGAGAAGCGCTGTAAAACATCTGACAATTTTCGAAAAGGTGTTTTTCCTTCCGATGCTGGCAATTATAGTAGGCCTGCCATTCGTATCTTTTATTTCGCTTGTTCTTTTTCTTCTTACATTCCACCCGGCCTTTCTGGCGTTGTTTCTGATGACATTTATTGTAATGCTGGTATCTTCTGCGCAATACCTTGAGCCGTATGACATTTTTATTTCGCTTGTTACAACGGTAGTGTTCGGCTTTCTGGAGGTTGCAAATTTTACAGATTCGTGCATCAAAATCATAACAAAAAACAAGATGAAATGGTATAAGACGCCGAAAGAGAAGAATAAAAAATAGATTTATACGCAATAAAACATCTATTAGTGATCCTATGCTTGAATTTGTCGGGATCTTCATGTCCATAACGGCAGCGATACTTTTTGGAATGGCTATAATACTACAGAAGCATTCAATGAAAAAAATGGAGAAGTTTTCTGTCCTGAAACTGCTGCGCAACGGCACGTGGATAATTTCTATTTTGATTTCAGCGGCGGGAATCCTGTTCTATCTGGCAGCTATAAGATTCTATTCTGTTTCGTCTGTCCAGCCCATAGTAACGCTTGCGACTGTGATACCTGTGATAGTAGGTCCCCTGGTATTCAAGGAAAAACTGAGTGGTGAGAAATGGCTAGCAATATTACTTGTAATTATTGGAATAATGGCGGTTATATACTAACTTCAATCGTGTCAGGCGTGCTTTTCGGGATTGCGCCTGTCCTGATTAAACTTGCGTCTGCTGATTTCTTCATATCTTATTACACAATCATCGGCGGTTTGCTTGCATTAGCAGCGTTCTTCCTGATGCAAAAAGCCATGTACTCTGGAAAAATATCAACAGTTGTATCGTTGGTGACGGCTGTGAGCATATTAACCGCACTCGTGACAAGCATACTGATGCTCTCCGAATCTGTAGGCTACGTAAAATGGTTCGGCGCGATAGCCATCATATTAGGTGCGATAGAGCTCACGAGAGAAAACAGTTCAGAAAAAAAGAAAAAATAAGAGCAAAATAGAATCTTGATTTTTTCCCCACAAAAGTATTATTCAGGCGTAACATATCTTCTGGCAGTCTTTCTCCAGTGCAACTACAGATCTTTGCGACCAGAATGGCCAGTCATGAGCTTCTGCCGGATTTGATGTAGGCATATCAACTATCACATATTCGTGGTTAATTCCTTTTGACGTCAGGATTTCATCGAACACATCGCTTGTCTGGGAGTATGTAATAAGATAATCATTGTCGCCGCGGTCGAAGTATATCATTAGTCCCGAATTTTTTACCCTTTCCCAGTCCTGGTCCGTCATTTCTCCTACAAGATAGTCGTAGCGTCCGCTGTGGCCTACAACTGCCGAGAACTTGCCTGTGTATAAAAATGCGATTCTCATTGCGCCGCGGGCACCAAGGGAGATGCCTCCTATTGCCCTGTGAGCACCGTCCGGGATTGTATAATATTTTCCGTCTATCTCGGTTATCAGGTCCCTGACAATGTAATCCTCGTATTTCCCACACGACCATATCAGGCTTCCGGTGCAGCCGTTCTCATACGCGCTGTTGTCGCCATTGGGCATTACCACAATCATTTCTTGAATCTTGCCCTGTGATATCAGACTGTTCATCGTAGAAACAATATTGCCGTTCTCAACCCATCTGTTCTCGTCGCCATTGAGCCCGTGGAGCAGGTAAACTACAGGGTACTGTTTTTTTTATCGTTATAGCTTGGAGGCAGATATATGTTGTAATACTTTTCCTCACCAAGCGAAGTGCTGTAGAACTTGACGCGGTTTGCCGCGCCTGCAACCAAATCGCCTGTCACTACAGATGCAGCTGAAGTTGAAGTTGTTGCTGAAGCTGTACTTGAAACAGTTACGTAGACGTTTTTGCTTCCTTGATCTATCTTGTCCAGTTGTATCTTGAAATCTTCGATGTAGCTGCCCTGTGGGTTGCATCCTTCGCTTTTGCCTAAATCGATTGTGACACCAACTTTGAATACCCAGTCGCTGCAGTCAGCCATTCCCCATCCGGAATTTGTTCTTGTGTACGCAAAGAATTTTGCTGAGCTGTCGCCAACTTCTGCCAGAGATATTCTTACATCAGTAAATATCTGTTTCATTGCACCAAGGTTGCCAGGTTGATTATTCACGTATAGTGTCCAATCTGGAAGCGGGTTCTCACTTTTTATGACATCAACGTATACCGCACCCAATCCTATAGTTTCTTCATATTTCGGTCCAGGACCTACAGAAAGAACTATATTCTTTTTTTCTGAATCTACACTTACAAGCTTGAATCTTATATCGTCTGCTTGTGCAAATGTTGAACGTGCTTCGCATGACACGCTGCTGCCTTCAGTTAGAACTGCATCCGTACCGCTGCCTGTGTTACAATCAGCATCCACGTAATTACCCAAATATAGCCATTTGAGACTTATTGTAAATTTATTGCCTTCAACACTTTTCACTTGTGCTTGAAACTTGTCGTCAAACACTTCGCCTATCTCCACCAGACCTGTTTTGCCGTTGATTTTCCAGCTGCTCGCATCTGCAGTAGACGCATCGGACGCCGATGTTGTTTTATACAAATTATCGCCGCAAACTTTATCTTTGGTGTATGACCAATCGCCCCAACTAGGCTTTGCTGTATAAAGCTTGCACGCGATTGCGATATTTACATCAGCATTCTTTACAGCATTCTTGCATTTATTGAAATCATCCAACCTGTCTGACTTTACGTGACATTTCCACTCTATGCATACTTCTCCTTCGTTTCTTTTTGAGCAGCAGGCCGAATCCCCAATTTTACCATTACAATCCATTGTATAAAGGTTCTGGCACGTACCAGATGTCAGGCTTGCTGCTTCTTCAATCAGTTTTCCGTGAGCAAGTACGTTTATCTGGAACAAACCTGCGGAGAAGCTGTTTCCGTCTGAACATTTGTCAGAACCGCTTTCTATAATCGGATTGCCGCCTTTGCTTTCGACGTTGCATATCTTCGATGCCTGTTCTGGGGTCCAGGAACATTTATCCTTAAGGCTGTCAACAGAGCAAGGTCCTGTTGTGATTACTTCACATTTTCCGTTTCCGCTGACTGTAGGAGCACACATACCTTTCTCTCTTGTTTGAATTTCATTGGGTACTAGTTTTTTTGCCTCCATTTCTGCTAAATTCATCCATTTGCAAGGAATATTGCATGCATCGCTTCCTGTTTTTGTTCCGCAATTCGGTTTCTTAAACATGTCGCACGATCTGCTGACTTTTGGCCCGCACGAGTGGCAGTCGCTTGACTTGCTGATTTTGCCGGTCACACCAAGTACTGATGTAGGTGTAGTAGCCACACCTCCAACAGTTTCAGCTATATCACCGGCGGTTAATGTGCTGTCCCAGTAGCATTTGTCATCCCCAGAAGTCCTATTTATGCACTTGTCTTCATCTGTTATTTTCTTGCAGACGTTTTCCCAAGGGTCATAAAGAATTCCGAGCCTCGGGGTGATCGGCACGTCTTTTGTCTGCTCGACGCGGAATATGTATCTCGGGAGCTCGGCTGTTATGAAGCCTGACCTAGAAACTTCGACGCCCGGGTTTGTTTTGAATGTACATAGGAACGAGAATATGGAATTGAACTCGTATGGCAATATTTCTATGGAATTCTGCGTGATGTCTGACGGCTTTACTACATACACAAGCGTGTCGTACCCTTCCCTGTAATATTTATCCCCTGTCTTTGCCAGCGTGACCTGGTCGCCACATTCAAGTTTGCTGCCGGTTTCATTAGGTAAATTGATGATTATTTCCGTGCCCCTAGGCAGCACGACCCTGCTCTTGTCCCTTGTATTTGACACAGACACGAGCAGCAGC
>JACPVU010000020.1 GCA_016191585.1 archaeon | reverse complement strand
TATCCCGACTTTTGCGAAGTTCGTCAGGCCGCGGTCCTGCGGGAACGACGACGCGACGAACGGGCTGAGGGTGACCACATCGCTTTCTCCTTTCTTCAATGACGATTTGACATAAATGGAAGTTCCATCATCTTTTCTTAATATATCAATCGTTTCCTTGTCAAGTATGTCTTTTATTTTTTTATCGCCTCTATTCTCTTCAAGTTTCTTTTCAAGATCTTCCTTACTATCCTTGTCAACGCCTTTTGAAATGCACCAGCTGTTGCATGAATAAGAAACAACAACGTCTGATGCATCTATTGGCCCGTCGTTCTTTATGACAGCCATCATCGCGAACTGCTGTCCCTGTGGCACGGACGGCGGCATAGCCTCTATGCTGCCAAACTCGACTCCTTTCGGATAGTCCAATGGCCGCTCGGGCCGCACGTTCACTAATTGCTGGCGGGCATACCATTCCGTCGGGTTGGTAACAAGCAGCCAGACGTCTGTGATGGCGTTGGAGACCTGCCTGTACGCAACTTCAATGGGCGCCTTTATCTGCGTGATTGCCTGGTCGTAATAAGCGTGGTACGGGCCGAGTGCTATGTAGGAAAACACCAAAACTAATATGCCGACCTGTAGCACGATTTTCCAGCCGCCTGTCTGATAGAACTGGAAAAGCCCGATAGCTCCGAGAACGATCCATGCTATCCAGAAGCCTGAACTATTGGATCCTCCAATGAAATTCCAGTTAGGCGCGCCTAATGATATCAGCAGCAAAGCAGCGCTGTAGCCTATTATCGCGCCTGACGCTATATGCGTTAACCAGTCTAATGGCCGTAATGTATCGGAAAAGTTCAGCAAGAACGTGATTGCAGCGCCGATAAGCGGCATTATCCACAGTATTTGCACGTTATAGCCGACAAATATGAAAGTGAAATAGAACAATACAAGCGTGAACAGCGACGTTATTGTCCACGGCCCGAGCAGGAACGTGAATATGTTGTAGAAAACATTCGTGAAAGCCGCGCCGCCTGTTTCCAGCCCGCGGGAAGCTATACCGAGCCCGCGCATGAGAGCGTGACCAAAAGTTCTTCCGCGGGCTATAAAATTCTCTGCAATTTCAACTGCATACGCATCCAGTGCCTGTTTCAAATCTTCTTCATCTTGCGAGTTGACAGGCATTCTGTAGCGTCTGGATAGTTGTATAGAAATTGTCTGGGATTTGCTTCTCAGGTAGTTTGTAAGATGTGCTGCGTCAGCTTCTGTCTGCTTCTTGAAATCCTCATAGAACTTTTCACGAGATTTCAGATAGATTTCCATTGTCTGGCTTGCATCTGTAAGAGCCTGCACATCAGCTGCATTTAATCCAGCTGCAGGAGAAGTCAATGATTTTCCGATATTTACAAGATCCTCGTCTGTTGCACGTGTGAGGCCAAATCTTCCGAGACCTGCTTCTTTTCTTTGCTGGCGGGTGATTCTTTTTCTCAGTGCTCTTCTTGCGTCTCTTGCCCTGTTTTCAAGCGTTTCCAATTCGTTGGCGCGTATACTGGACTGACGCTGTGTTGGAGTAAATATTCTACTGTACTCTGCTTTTGCGTATTTGTTGAGAAGCCGCTTTCCCTTGTTTATCGCTGCAAGCAGGAATGGGTCTTTCTTCAATTCACGGGTTTTTACATCCCAGCCTATGCGGTTGCGAACGCCTGACCTGCCGAAAACGCTTGAAGCTGCATCGCCTATCGCGCCTTTACCGGCCGCACTTCCGGGTGTTTTAATTCCTGTCTGATATCTTTTTGGAGCGCCTGGAGATCCCTGTTCCCTGTATTTGTCAGTAAATTCAGATTTTTGATGATAGAAAGCGACGAGCTTGACGTTTCCCTTGAGACGGATTTCAACTTCCTTGTCCCACCATGTGACAACACCCTGCCTCATGGAACGGACAGTGCGCTCGTCTTTGCCGTGGCCTGATGTCTGTATCATGTCGTAGATTTCAGCTGTATCGGCGGGCCCGCCGAAAGAAGTGATTTCCCAGTGATCAAAGGTTGCTTCGCCTTCCTTGTCGGATGCCGTAAATCTGTACCAGCCGTCTTCTGTATCTGGATCTTTGTGGTTGTCGGGAGTTGTCGCGCCTGGCAATTCCAGATAAAATACTGTATATGTATTTCTATCAACTGCAGTATCTCTGTCAAGTCTTGCGTTGTCGAGTTGAATACCAATATAATCTGTTGTGCCAGCACGCATCTGGTCGCGTCTTGTTAGTTCGTTTTCTCTTAGTTTTGTAGCCAGATAGTTTGTAGTGCGCCATATGTTGAAAGGAACAGGATTTTCTGCTTTCAATGACGAATTTCTCCAGTCATCAAGACTTATCCATTTTCTTGATTCCACAAAATAGTGATCAATAATAAGATCGGTTAAATCACCTACCATACCAGGATCTGTTATATTTACAGCTGCTAATTCGGTTTTTAACCATGCTCTGGCTGCTGCTTCGTTAGGAAAACCTAACATTCCTGATACTGGGTTTGCTTGTGCATCAAATGTTCCACCAACCTTTGCTGCGTCTTGTACAATTTTCTCTTTTGGATCTAATCCAATAACGGTTGCATAGTTTTGGAGTTTAAGTTTTGTTCCTTTTAGTGGTATGTTAGCATCAACACCTACATGGACGTCCTGCATTGGTGCTGAATCCACGACGATTTTGTATTTCGGTTGCGGTTCTTTGTAAGGTTCATTATATGGTTCTCTATATGGATTTTCAGATCTTTTTGGTTCGTTGTAAGGAGGTTTCGATTCTTTGTAAGGTTCATTATATGTTCTTTTGATTGGTTCTTTATACGATTTTCCTTTAGGTTCTTTGTATGATTTTTCATTATAAGGTTCTTTGTATGATTTTTCATTATAAGGTCCGCCACCTCGTTCATTATAGGGTTTTTCTTGTTCTTTAGAAGAAATCTTTTTCTCTATGTTTTGAAGTTTTTTGTTTTCTTTTGACAGAGGATCAAAATCACTCTTAATTATTGTTTCAGAATACTCATCTGCTTTATTCGATGGTATATTTATTTTCATCAATTCTATTTTACAATATTCCTTTGCTTCGTCTCTTTGATCAAAGTCTTTTACTTGTTTTCTTAGGTTGATTACTGTATTTCCAAGTGTTTCTTCATCTATTCCAGATATTTTAGTATCTTGAAATTTTGATGGCTCTTTCAAATCATCTACAGGTGACAAATCTTTTTTATTTCCTTTTGTAAGAGATCTTATTTTTTCTAGTCTTTTTTCTATTTTTTCTTCCTCTTTGTCTTCTTTGGCCATTATTCTCACTGATAGCAACACCTAGACTAGCATAACTAACTCTTGCCTAGTTCGCTGTAAAGTTATTGTAATGGACGCAATAAAAAGATTTTTTAGAAAAGTATAGTCAGACTATTTTACGTTTCATAGCTTCGTTAAAAATTCTGTCAATTGAATTCTCATTTAAAACTTTAATTGACATGGCTTTTTCAAACGCTTTATCCAGAGTGTTTTCTATTTCTTTGTGATCTATCTTACTTATATTCAGTCCGTATACATCGTACGTCTTTCCTTTGTTTTTTAATAAAGACATATATAGTCCAATATTTTTTCTTACATAATTATTTACAGAATATTTTTCCTTTATTATATTGAACGTATTTTCTATATTCGGTGCTACCTCGTTTGGATGGGAAAACACATAATCTACCATACGGGCAAGGTTTTCGGGTTCTGGCGTCGTGCCAAAACCGAGGCCTTCGTCATTCTGGCATGTTATAACAGGTGCTTTTACTGACATTGCTTCCAAAACAGCGAGGCCAAATAGATTTTTAGTTCTTACAGGCATGACTATTACTCCATTAACATTAGTTCTGCCTGACTCTATAGATGTATTTATGCTCTTGTAATATGCTGTCAATTCTTCTTTGCTACTAATCCAGCCTGTAAAATGAACGTTATTTTTTAATTGACTATCAAGTCCCCATTTAATCATATCAGGCATTTTTGACGATATACCACCCACGATAACAAGTTTTGTGTTTGGGTATTTTTTTGACACCAGATTAAATGCTTTTATTATATTTGGGGCTCCTTTGTTTTCCTCCAATCGTCCTACGAACATAATAATTTTTTCGTTGTTTGGAGATATTTTTTTACGTATAATAGAAGACTTATATATTACATTTTTGTTATTATTGTATTCAAGAAGATCTGATGAATTTCTTATTGTTATACATTTGTTTTCTAGGTCTTTATAAAATCTTGATATCACTTTCGTATGTTCTTCTGATATTGTAACTATCCTGTCAGAAAGTTTCATTATTTCATACTGTCCCATTGACATATTGTTTCTTTTGATGCTTTCTATTTCTTGTTCTGACATATCAAAAAATTTTTTCCTTACTTCTGGAGGTAGATTAAGATAACCTATTATTGCATGCACGGTGTATATGGTAGATGGTTTGCCTGTATTTTTTAGCAATATTCCCATTCCGCCATTGAAATAATCAGAAAACGTATGTGTATGAAGATGTATTATATCTGGTTTAAGTTTTCCGCTATGCATTTCATTTTTTATCAAATCTTCCATGCTCTTATAATATTTTTCATAAAGCATCTCGTTTTGCATATAAGATATTCTGTAAGGTGCACCGTCTGATGTCCATCCGTGTGTAATGGTAGTGACGTCTATATTGTATTTCCTAAGGCCATTTGCCAACTGAAGAAATACTGTTACAACACCGCTCCCCCAAGAAAGAGGTATGCCAAGCAACATAACTTTTAGTTTATTTTCATTGTCAGTCATTATATACACCATATAGTTACAATGTATCTAATGGTGGGTTTTTGATAAAAAGATTCTTAACTATCTTTGTGGCCTGACTGTAGTTCTAGGAGTACTTTTTGCCACACTTATTGCGTTATTAACATAATCCTCTGTTTGTGCTTTCAGGTTTCTTTGCCAAGTATAATAGAAGAAAGGCCTTCCAAAATATGTTCTTGGATGACCTTCAGGAAATCTTTCTACTTTTCCAACGTATTTTTCTGTTACTTTGTTTTTTTTAGTAGCCAGGTCGTGATGAATGCTAGGATAATATACATCCCAGCACGCGTTGCCTCTACTGTCTTCTGTTGCCTCTACTATATATCCCTCTTTTCGGAATTTCTTTAACAATCTGTGCGTGTCGAAAAGCATGTTTACACCAATCCACTATTGATTTTTGGTCTCACTGTCCTCTGATATTGTTTTTACAAACGTGTTCCATGTCATTTTGCCGACTATGCCGTCCTGCTTTAATCCTTTTGATTTCTGGAATGACTTTACAGCATTTTTGGTATCATTTCCAAAAATTCCATCTATATTGATCCCGTATCCGACCTTGTTCAACATATGCTGCAATTCTGTAGTAAAATCAGATCTGTTTCCTTTTCTAAGTGTTGAATAATAATTTTTGAATGTGTCAAACGGCGTATCACCAGCAACGACTTTGCAATGTTCATTGTTTTCATAATCAATATTTTCTTCAGTTTCTTGTTTCATGGTCGGAATTGCAAAGTGACTCTTGATATCAGACGGGAAATCTTCATATTTTGTTTCAACTTTTCCGAGTCCGCTTTCTTCTATATCTTTCTTAAATGTTTCGTATTTTTCTTGCGTGTCTGCACGTTCGTCATACAAAGTAACTTTTGGTTTTCCAAAACACAATGTTAGCGGACCGTAATTCTTTGTTTCATCATTTTCTATAATAGCAAAATAGACTTTTTCTTTTCCTAAAGTATAAAATCCTTTCCAATATGTCTTGCCGTCTTCTGTAACTTTTTCTGTACCGAGATTTCTCCATAGCTTTCTAAATTCACTCAGTACTTTGTGGGTATCTCCAACATTTTCAATATTTATGATTCCCATATCTTATCACCCCAAGTTAACAACCATAATTATACACATCTAAGTATTTAAAGCTTTCACTACTTTAAAGTAACTATTATTTCTTGCGCCTGGGAAGTTATTTATTCGGCCGATGATATTTAGTATCATGGGTCACGATACTGCGCGGGCAAAGATAAGGGATCTTGAAAGAAGGATGGAGCTTGTAAGGACTATGCACTCGACGGGAAAGATGCCGATAAAGACCGCGAAAAAGATGATGCTTGATATGCACAGGCAGATAAACACCCATTTGAATGATTTGCCGGTGCACGAAAGAGAATTATACCTGATAAAAAGGGAATTCGGACATATTTGATAAGAAAAGAACTATGTGTTCTGATTTTATAATTAGAACGGAATCAATCGTTTCTTAGACAGCAAAAGAACCGGCGGAATGCACAATACTGACATGAAGTTTTTCTCGCGTGATTTATGCTGTTGCGGTCTGTTTCTTCTCTTTTTTCATGATTCCTGACTTCAGAAATTCAGCGTCTATCCGCCTTGCAAAATTATGCAATTCAACAGCAACAGCAGAATCGCTGTTAAACACGTACATTTTTGCCTTGCCTTCTGTTCTTGTGTATTTAATAAATCCGTTTTTTACAAGCTGTTTTATAGTGCCCTGAAGGGTTCTGTGACTCACGCCGGTG
Source organism: archaeon (assembly GCA_016191585.1). GTDB lineage: Archaea > Aenigmatarchaeota > Aenigmatarchaeia > GW2011-AR5 > GW2011-AR5 > JACPVU01. The sequence goes on along the minus strand of JACPVU010000020.1, from coordinate 10,893 downwards.
GCCTTTTGCAGGTCTTTCAGTGAATAATCCCAAAACTGATGAATCCTAAAGAAGTCCAGCACAATAGGCAAAGGTTTATCGCCAAATATATGAGTTAGCCCCATTCCAATCACAATAAGCTATAATTATGGAACTATTTAAAGTTAACTTATTTAATATAAATCATGCAAAATTTTTCGCAGAAAGATATTGCACAAATGAAAGCCGAGGTATTTATACTTGACTGGATGTTGGGCAACAGAATCGGCAAACATCAGACGACATTTGAAAATATGATAAGGCGTGTTCCGTCAGACAATAAATACGGTGATAAGGCTAGTAAAGCCGCATTAGAAAATCTTATCAGACGCGGGTTCATCAGCACAAAAAGAAAACATTACGGTGTTCACATATCTTTGCTGCCCCAAAAAATAGACGAAATGCTGAATTATGTTAAGGAACTTGAACAGAAGATAAGGGCATAAATTATAGGGATTTACAGATGTTTCATCATTTCTGTCTCAATATTATTTACTACTATTCTTTCATAATTCTGCAGACGGCGTCTTCGGCTTCTTTTATCTTTTCTTTTTTGACCCTGCCGATCTTGTAGAGTATCAGGTTCAAATCAGCGGTAAAAACTTTTCTAGGCCTTGCATAACTTGTTATTTTAAGGCCGCCTTCCTGAAAATCATTAGCCTTCAATTCTATTGATTCTGCCGGTGCTCGTCCTGTGCGCGAAGACGGCATTTTGCTTGTTATCTGGCATAAAATCACATCGCCGTATTCTCCTTCAGCCAAGGCAAGCGCCGGTCGTTTTTTATCTGATGAAATCTTGCATTCCACTGTTTTCAAACAGTGGTTGAAAGTGGAATGCGGGATGATCAAGGATACATATATTTCAACAAGCCACCGTATTTATACGGTGGTCCTTGACAGATCAGAAAACGGAAAAGGTATGACAACGACGTCACCTTTTACAAATCTTTCCATGCCACATCTTCCTCTTTTGTGTTCCAGCCCTTTGCAAGGGCCTTTTCACTGAGCAATGCTGCAATCCTTCCGCTCTTTATGCTTCTTAGCGGCCTTAGTTCTATGCGGTCATCGAATGCTATAACAGCTATCTTGCATCCTTTCCCGAAGCCTTCTATTTCCCTGATATCTTTCGGTATTGCTTTGGCCCTTTTCGGTTATCTTTGCTGTTTTCACTTCTATTATCCCCATTCTTATTCACCTTACAAGTAAGATATGTAAGAAAATATACAAAGCAAGCCAGAATAATGAAACTACGGATATCTTTATATACTTATAATAATAAGTTATTAAATAATAACAAAAAGTGATTAATATGATAACAAAATATAAACGTATAGAACATGCTCCGACGTTGAACACTGTTCTCATGGTAGAAAGTGTGCTGAAAAACATGAATGAGAGCGTGATAACAGTAGCAGAACTCAAGAGAAAGCTGCCAAAACAGGTAAATCACTATACACTCATAGCAATTCTCCAGTACCTTGAAGAGAGCAACAAAATATTGGTAACAATAAAAGGCATAACCTGGATACATAACACGAATCCGAACCTGAAAAGAGCTATTGCAAGAGGCATAGAACTGTGAAACGCATACGCATCAAATTATCACCGGAAGCAGAAGAAGTGTACAAATACGTAAATGAATGTGCGGCAACTTCAAAACTTGAAAGAATGATATTTAACGCAGTCAACCAGAAAATAGAACTGATAAAAGCTAACCTGCACTATGGCGACGGCATTCCAAAAAATCTGATACCCGAAGAATACAAAATGAAATACGGCGTCACAAATTTATTCAGGGTAGAGCTTCCGAATTTCTGGAGGATGCTTTATACACTGACTGATGACGGAGAAATAGAGATAATAGCATTTATACTAGATATAATAGACCATAAAATTTACAACAAGAAATTCGGATATAGAAATAAATAAACCGGAGAAAATATATAATCATTGCTAATTCCTGTAAATTATGCCGCTAAGCCGCTTTTCTGGCTCTTTCAATGACTCTTCTGTTTCTGCTGAAATTTTCTCACTGCCGCCGAGCTTCTTTGCCACTACGATCGCAGACAGTATGTTCAGCGGCATCAAGACCGACAGAAGAATGAATTCTATCTCGGCTTCGCCGTAGCTGTTTATGTCTATTATGACAGCCTTGGCAGGCGAATAGAAAGCTACAGAGAACGTTACGTAGAAAAGCAGAAACATTCCAAGCATGGAAAATATGCCAATCATCGCAATCGGGTGTTTCATTTATATCATCACCTATCAAAATATCAAAGCGTTCGATTTATCGAATAAAACTCGGGATCTTCTGCAACTTTCTTTCTTGCGTAATCGCTATAGTAAGTGAATGTCCTAGCCGGGATTCCTGCAACGGCTTCTATGACATAAAAAGGGTTTCCTTCCAAGGCTTTGCCCCACACTATTTTTTCAACCTCAAGCGGCTTCATGCCGTAGACAAGAGCTTCCCGAACTTCCATTGAGTGCCCTATACTTGCGAGGGCATACAGGGTAAAAGCACATCCTTTTGCGAAACTCATAAACCGATCGAATCTTGCCTCATTTCTATCTTGGTTCATTCAATCACCGCTAGTATATTCCGATGAATGGCTGTACAGACGAAACTGTTCCGGTCTTGTTTATCAGCTCCGGATACTGTGTCAGGTATACAACAACTATATTTGCGGCGCCGACAAATCTGGAGTTCTCGGCCGCCCTGAAGGCAATTATGTTGTCGCCGAGCCGCAGGTCGCTCTTGGAAAGGGTTATTGTCTGCAATCCTGCTGTCGGGCCGTTCCACACAGTTTTGCCATTCAGCTCAACTATCAAAGTTCCTGTGCTCTGGTTGAACATTGCGTCTATCTTTGCGAATTCCGCATTGACGTATTCTTCGCCGAGGTAGAACTTGAACTGGCTGAAGCCCGATTCAAAGCTTGTGTAAGTGATATCAGTGCATCCAAGTGTGTAAACAGTAGGAGCCCAGATCTTCCAGTATGAGGATTCGGCAGCAATCTCTATCTTTGTCTTGTCTGTTGTAAGGTTTGCCGGTATCGGTATGATGTAATCGCCAACGTCAAAATGCTTGTTCTCTATTACCTGGTTGTTGGCCTTGACTATAAGATTTCCGAGCTTGTTTGTCGAAAATACCGACAATTTTATATACAACGACTGTACACCTGTCCTGTCCAGCTGGTATTCGATCTTCTGGTTGCCAAAAAGCAATCCGTTCTGGATATTCCTCTCGCACAGCTGCACCTTGTCTGTCTGCAGCACGTTCTCTGCCTTGAACAGAGGTATGTAGAACGACTTGATAACTTCGAGATAATAAGGCTCTACTGTTGCGTTGCAGTTGCGTCCGCAGCACCTGTAGTTGCCGCATGTGCCGTCACTTGGCACGCCGTAGACAGCTAATAGTATAGCAAGTACTATCAGTCCTATCACGAGAAACCCGGTAAATTCGTTGCTTCCCTTCATAACCACACCACTTGTAATGTAACTACTTTACAGTAAATAGTAACAGCAAGCTTTAAAAGGCTTTGTCTGGGCAGGCAGGTTTAAAAGGGGAATGCGAGGGGCCGGATGTTCCTAATCTTCCCTGTCTTCCTCGATTAATCATTTTCCTGAATTTCTTGATTAATCTTCTTCATGGAATTTCTTGATTAATCTTCTTTGTGGAATTTCTTGATTAATCTTCTTTCTCAAAGAAGATTATTTTGAACCGACGAACGGACTACTATCGGCAATGCACTGCGTGCAGGGCTACCGACAAGATATCTCAATGCCCATATCCTTGTTATAGGCAGCGGATAACCCGTTTTTGATTAAACTTTCTTTTTAAGAAAGTTTGCTTGAGTTTCGCATTCATTAAGCCCCGAAGAGCTTTCGTTACTCAATGACCTTGCGCCTTTGACCAGGCTTGGCTACCCTCGCAATCCTGAGTAAATATATGTGTGAGAGATATAAAAACGAGGTGTTATGAATTATTGTCAGCTGTATCAAGAGAAAAAATAAATTATATTTTTACCTTTATTTTCTCTTTTGTTTCTTCAAACGACTGCTCCAAAAGAAACTCTTCAAGCTTGAGCAATGCCTTTACTTTTTTGTTTTCGGTGTTGATAGAATATAGCTGCACGCGTCCTATTTTTCTTGTAGGTTTCACTGTGTTTTTCTTAACAAGATCTGGCAAAATTTTGTACAACGTGGGCCTTGAAATACTGCAGTTGTCTGCTATGTCTTTCTTTGAGTAATCAATTCCTTTGCCTTCGATAAGTATGTCTATAACCCTATTCTCTATCGTGTCGCCAATCACTTCCAATAACATTGATCTTTCCATAAATTCACCTCTGAACCAAAGGGTACCGTAGGGTATTATTAGGATGCAAATAGTTACTTGCAACAGTATAGTATTTAAAACTTTACATTCATGTAAATTTATGGATAATGATGAAATACGTGCCAGATTATTTTTTGCACTAGCGCGTCATCGCAAATGGGGTGAAAGTCATACAGCTTACGAGCACATGTTCAGACAGTTCAAAACCGAAGCCCTAGGCAAAGCTGGTCTGAAAAACGTGAAAAATATCGCCGACGAATTGATGCGCGGGGGCTTCATCATAAAAAAACCGACACATTACGGTTTACAGGTTTCTCTTAATCCAAGAAAATCGCAGGAAATAAAACAATTAATCAGGAACAAGCTTGGGTTTGATTTGTAGTTTTGATTTCTTATACCTGCCAAGAAAAAGTCCTACTTCAGTTCGTGGAGCTGGTCCTTCAGCTCGTCGATGCGCTTCTGCATGTCTGTAAGAGTATCCTCAAGATGATGTGCCTCTGTTGTTGCGATGCCCATGTCGTTAAGGCTTACCCCTTTTGGCCTGAGCAGGTCTGCGTCCATTTCCAGGACCGATTTCTCGACACGGTGAAGGGTCGCGTTCATTATGTTGATCGCGTCCGATCTTACAGCCTCAAGCTCGCGGAGAACCGCAAACATCTGCTTTACGCTTGATATGAACAGCTTCATCTCGTGTATTGTTGTCAGCACTTCCTTGTACCTGTCGACTTTTACAAAAAGCGGAGTGCCCTGGTCTTCTGGCTGTCTGCCAATTGGCCGGAATGTCGGTTCTTCCTCGAACGGTATATCCATGGCTTCCTTTATCTCATTAAGGTCGTGGTTATAGTCGTTTCTTTTATTATCGTTGTAGCTTTGTCTTTCAGGTATCCTGGACTCGTGGTCATGGTCGTCTTTTCTTCTGAAGAACACAATATTCACCCATTAACTCGTTATATTTTGCAGCTTATGATTTAAATAATAATAAATGCGATAGCCGGGATTCGAACCCGAATCGCAACCTTGGCAAGGTTGTATCCTACCATTTTCTCACCTTTCTGTGTCTTTTGGAACAGCTTTTCTTCAGAAAAGGTGTTTAGACTACTATCGCATTCTTTCATTTAATTAATTTGACAAGATTTAAAAACACAGTCAAGAATCCAAAAAAACATAGGAATATATTCTGCAGCCTAAACTAAAAAAATTAAAGGCAAAAAAGAAAAACAAAATTTTATTTGACCTTTAGGTCCTTGACATACTTCTTTGATACGTCCGAAACCGCGTCTTTCATGCCCAGACCAAGCGCTATGGCAACACCGAGACCAACTGATCCTACTATTATCAAAAGGATGTTACTAACAAGTCCCGACGATATACCAAGAACCGGCAGAGCCAACGCAATTGCTACGTATATTATGAAGAAGAACAGCACCTTGGCAACAAGCATGCCCCACAGGGATTTGGTGCTCTTTATGTGGGTTTTTATGTATTCACCAAGCACGAAGCCAACTACCAAGATCAACGATGCGCCTATTATTTTTGGTATAAATGAATTTATCTCCGCTATCCATAGAGCAAGTTGTGTTATGCCCAAGACTTCCCTGGACAATGCAGCTGCTATGAACGCAAGGTAGATCCACCAGCGCGCGACTACTGAGAACAGGTTGCTCAGGCTTACAGCTGGTTTGTGTGTTTCTGATACATAGTAGTCAATCTTGACCCTTTCAAGAACTTCTTTCACAACCCTGCCAACTATTTTTCCTACAACTAGTCCTATTACCAGCAGGATTATGGCGCCTATCAGGTTTGGTAGAAAGTCTACGGCCCCTGCAGTCAGGTTTGCCAATACGTCAGCTAATACCATTTTGTTATACCTCCTTATTATCCATACCTAACTGTAGACTCTTTCTTTATTGAATTGCCTTACAGCAGTAATAAAGGTTTTGCTACATGAAAAAGTAGGTTAAAAATTGTCATTTACGCCTGAATTACAGAAAAATTACGCTGAAAAAAGAGAAACGCCGGCTGCAGGAAATTCCACAAATCTCTTTCTTTCTTGAAGGTCTTCAGTTCTTTTAGGAAATACAAAGACCTTTTCTTTCAAGAAAAGGGATTTGTTTTTGAACCTGCATGTGCCAGAGGCACACTAGCTAACTTGATTTCTTGCTTAAGCTTCTTTTCTAAAGAAGCTTACTCAAGGCTAGCGCATTTAACCGAGTTCTGCCAAGCCGGCATTTAGTCTTGAATGTTATGCAGGAAAACTATTGTTTTCCATGTATGACATCCCGATGAACATGGAGTTTCCAATGTTCATCAAGATAATTAGAACGTTATAATTTAAAAACAAAAAGAAACGCCGATGGCAGGATATTCCCAAACTTTCTTGATCTTTCTTGATCTTTCTTGATCTTTCTTGATCAAACTTCTTTTTCAAAGAAGTTTGTTTTGAACCTGCAAGTCCAAAGGACACCGGTTATCTCACAGGAGAAACTACGTATCTCCATGTACCCTCTCCCTTTCAGAAGAGTTTCTTTGGTTAAACTTTCTTTCTAAGAAAGTTTATTCGAGACCGGCGCAATGCCAGGCTTCACGACGTATATTCACTACGCCTTTATGCGACATCGGCATGACATATCATATCTTCTTTATTTATCACCGATTAAAGTCAGTGGTTTATGGAAGATGTGATCCCGAAGACATCTCTAATACATGTCGTCTAAAGACAACAGTTTCAGATGTCTTCAAGATGAAAGTAGGATGCCTTAAGTTTTTATAGGATTAGTTTGCAAGCCAGATCAGAGCTCAAAGAGGCGTCGAAGACGCCAGCCTGGATATTGCCAGGCTTGAGATGCTCTCTGGCTGACAAGTTAAAGTTTGTCGGTAGCCTGACTTAAAGATTTTGGTAGGTTATCTCACTTAATTTATTACTTTAATGACGGGTTCTTGGCGTTTATATTCAATTCTTGGATATTCTAGCTTGCACTCGACTTTTCTTGTGTTTTTCCTGTTTCTATCCCTGACTCTTTTCAATGTAGGAAGTAACGTACCCCTTAAAACTTCATTAATCATAAAATTCAGGTCATAGGTTGACCAGGCAGATTCTGCAACACATCCCAAGTTGCATTTTCTGCAATCAGAGAAATTGCTGTATATTTCCTGCGTGCTCTTTGCCTTCCATACGTCTGATAGTCTTTGTTCCCGCAGGTTAAAATTTCTGCCTTCTATAAAAAGGCACGGCGATATCAGCGTTCCTTCATGGTTTATCTGTATACATTTATACGGGTTGCATTTGTACTCGAAATTCCCAAACTGCGAAATATAACGGGTGCTGTTCATTATCGGGTAAACTGACATATGATCAAGTATTATTTTTTTGTAAATATCTATCTGCTGTTCCATCGGCACAAAATTTCCTGCATTTTCTCCGCCCTGCGGGTCAATCAAATTGAATGATATCGTATCCATGTTAAGCTCGTCAAAAACCATATGCAGTACATCGTGTATCTCGCCTGCGTTTCTGTTAGAAACGGTTACCATTGCGCATACGGCTGTACTTGACTTGAGATCGGCGAGCCCGTCGGTAATTTTTTTAATATTCTGTTTGTTGCGTTCAAGCCAGTCGACCCCGCGTATTTCTTTGTAGACTTCGGGTTTTGTGCTATCTATGGAAGTTCCAAAAAAATCAAAACTTTCTGATATTTTCTCTATATGGCTGCCATTGAAAAGGCTCAGGTTGCTCACGACCATTGTTATGAGTCCGCGTGACCTGGCATAAGCAGCAAGCTCAAAAAGATCCTTGTTTATGAATGGTTCCCCGCCGCTGAATGTCAATGTTACAGCACCCAAATCCCTTATGTCGTCTATTATAGTTTTCCATTCCTCTGTGGTCGGCTGGTTGCCTCTTTTTGTCTTCCACATATCACAATAACCGCATCTGGAATTGCACACGGTCTCTATCGTTATAAACGCATAGGTTGGAATTTTCACAGAAGGGTTGAGAAGCCTATTATAGAAGTGGTTTCTTATCCACCTTAAATTAGGCCCAATGCTCATTTTTATGCGTTGACCATGTTCAATATTTATAGATTGTTGTAGTGTTTTACAGCAATTTCACTCAAATTTTGCATATAGACCTTTCTTTTACTGTCAGTTTTAACCTACACGTGACTGTTTTCTTTTTTCAAAACATTATAAGTTAGCTCGGGAAATATTACTTTATGCAGTTCATAATAAAGAATTTTATAAGAGATTTCAAGCATATGGTCGAAAAAAGCAAATTCAATAAATCAGTCATAAGCATAGTTCTCCTGGGGTCCGCAGCCAGGGGAGAATTCATAAAAGGGGAAAGTGACATAGATTTCATAGTTATTGTAAAAAGCAGCAGCGATAAAATGCCTGTCACGAAATTCGTCAGCAAATGTCTAGAAAAATTAAACAAAAGGCACAATCTGAAGCTGGAAGAAACCTGCCTTGACAGGAAAAAATACGATAATAAAATTCTTAATATGATTATAAAAATAGAGGCTGCGACGTTTTTCGGGACCCAGTTTTATGTGATTTCTCTCAATGACTATGACTTTTTTAAGAATAAGATAAGCGATCCAAGGTTATGGCTTATAGCGACTTTTTTATTGCCTATAAACCAGTTCCTGCTGAATGTGAAAGACACCGGCATAACTGTCTATGGAAAAAATCTTATCAAGCTAATTGATGCGAGGATGGCGTTTTCGGATAAAATAAAAATTATTGTGGATCAATACCTGATTTTGATTGGAAGCTCGTTAATGCTTCCATTCAACCCAAAGCTCGCACTCAAAAATGCGCTAAAGGCTTCCCTCAACCGGGAAGAATTCGACCTGATGTTCTTGCATAAACATCTTTCCGGATACAAAAAAGACAGGAAGGCCTTTGAAAGCGTTGTCTCTGACGATGCCGAAGCAATAAAACACATAAGAAAGGCGCTGAACTACAGGAAAAACTACAATAGAATAACTGTTTCCCACGACGAAGCTACGAAATTTATTTCAGATACTTATTCGTTTGTCTTTAATTCACTCAGAAAGATGGGATCATTGCAAGACAGAGCGTAAAGATTTCTATGGTTTAGCGCCTCAATCCCTTGCGCGGTTTTTGTTCTTTTTGAGCTCGAGAATAAGCGGGCCGATATAGCCGCACTTCCTGCATTCGTAGCTGCCTGTTATTCCGCCTGCATACAGCCCTATGCCGGATGACCTGCACGCAGGGCAGCGCCTGTAGCACTTTTTCATAATATCAATATTATCTCTGCATTTTTAAACCATCGATGAGAATATGTAATAAACTTGTTTCACTATATACTGTTTACGTGGTCTTATGGACATAAACCTGACAAAGGACGAGAGAATAGAAAAACTGGAAAAAAGACTTAGAAATCTGGAAATGAAAATGGACAGGAGCTTTTCCAAAACCAATGAGTCATTCGAGACTTTCAAGGACGTTCTACAGCGACTGCAGAACGAAAATATATCGCTGAAGAAAGACAGGGACTTCCTGATTGATAAGTATAAGGAGCTAATGCAAAATATGGGCAGTCACGTGTCCGGAAAGCTAAAACAGGCTGTCAGCGACAATACAAAACTGATAAAGGACCTGGTTCTAGAAGACCTTGACGTTACTCCTGAAAAAAATAAGATTGAGGATTTGTTTGAGCTCGTTGTCAAGAAGAAGAAGCTCACGGCAAAATCAGCTGCTGCAGAGCTTGGGGTCAGGGAAAACAAGGTGAAATTCTGGGCGCTGAAACTGAAAGACAAGGACCTTATAGATGTCAATGACGCTGAAAATAAATTCGAGATAGTGAAGAAATAATACCGTTAGCCAAATATAGGAACCCTTTCTTAATTGTTTTGCATATTCAGCAGAAAATCTGGGTTCATTCACGTCTTACCTTCATCTACTTCCTTCTTTCTACTGCTGACCTGCATATGTTGTAGAGCTCGTTCTTGAGCGCTGATTTATCTATATTCTCATTGACAAGCTTGCTGCACAGTGCGCTTATCTCTTTCCTTGTTTCGCTGTCAAAACTTGCCTTGCCCCTCAGCTGGCGGACGTACTGGGAAATAGCCGGCTGGGTCATTCCAATCATCTTTGATGCGTCTGTCTGTGTTACTTTATAAAAATTTACCAATTCTCTGGCAATCTCTGCCCTGAGCGAAGGCATCAGCTCTGCGATGAGCTCTGCGTCGATTTTCATAGGACTAACATGTTAATTAGCGTTAAAAGACTTACTCAAGAGTGACATTGTTACCTAATCGGGGTATGATATCTTGAAACGTATTTTATCAAATTGAGCAGTTTTCTTCTCCCGAGTTTCAAGTCGATATCAGCAGCTTCTGCGGGTGTTTTTCCTTTCAAACTCCTATGAGGATTCTCAAAATTATGAACTGTTCGTTTCATGTCGAGAAAAATTCTTGCACCTTCATGACTTCTAAAATCCCTCATCGTCTTTGTCCTGTCTTTTATGTCGCCGTTGTATCTTTCAATCGGGTTGTTGTTGTGCTTCAGTCCGTATT
>JACPVU010000019.1 GCA_016191585.1 archaeon | reverse complement strand
ATTCGCTAAGAGAAAATTCAAGACAGAATTTAGTAACGTAGAAAAGGTAAAGGAATTCCTGCATTTCTACGAAGATATGTTCCCTGATCTTGTATTCTTTATTGACAAGCGATATCAATAAAATGGGGTTAAAATAATGTATAGTATGCCATCTGAAGTCAAGTATAAATTATCGCCATCTAGCCTGAATTTGCTGGAAGAATGTCCACGCTGCTTTTGGCTTTATGTTACCCAGAAAAGAAGCAGGCCCAGCGGTGCGTTTCCTTCTCTTCCATCCGGCGTTGACAGGATCCTGAAGCATCATTTTGACAAGTATAGAGAACTAGGCGAACTACCACCGGAACTTCATAAACATGGTGTAGCCGGGAAGTTATTTTCTGATATGGATTTGTTGAAAGTCTGGAGAAACAACCTCAAAGGACTGCAGTTTATAGATAAGGAAAACAAGATCATGCTAAGAGGCGCCGTAGACGATCTGCTTCAGAATGACGAAAAGATAATTGCCCTGGATTTCAAGACAAGAGGGTTCGCCCTGAAAGAAGACACGCATCATCATTACCAACATCAATTGAATTTGTACAATTTCCTTCTAAGAAAGAATGGTTACGACACAGAAGATTATGCATACTTATTGTTCTTCATGCCAGAAGCCATCAATGAGACAGGCCATTTTGTCTTCCATACAGATCTTGTAAAAATGAAGATAAATGTAGAGCACGCAGAACAGCTTTTCCATAAGGCCATTAAGGTCGTAGAAGGCGAAATTCCAGACTCTTCTGATGAATGCAAGTTTTGCAAGTGGCAAAAATTGTAATCAGGTGATAACCAATTTGGTATCCACCAGAATCCAACAATCTTTTTATATGCTTTATGTTCAAAAGTATGACCTAGCAGGCGCACATAAAGTCCTGTGTCTTTGTATCTGTCTGTGTTGGGACACAAAATAAATACTTATTCTCTCATGAATACCATGCTGGCTTATCAGAATAGACTTCGTATTCCGATTTGCATGGTATCACGCCGAACGCAATACCATGCTTGGTTAAAGCATGGTTTGTATCCAAGTAGAGAACCT
>JACPVU010000018.1 GCA_016191585.1 archaeon | reverse complement strand
TTTCCAGCAAGTCAAGCTCCTTACCTATTTCTTTTGTCATCAGCCGCGGCATCTTCGGTGTCTGATCACTTGGTGCCATTTCATTTATGCGCTTCTCAAGCAGCTCTATCTTCTTGAAAGTGTCTCCCTGCACTTGGACAACCGGCACAGCTGTTTCGCCCCTGTCGGAAATGCTTTCTTCGACCCTCCTCAGCCTTTCTTCTACATTTGGTATTATAGGTTCTGATCCGAAACCTATGTCACCTACCCTGTCCCTTATCTTTGTTATTTCTAACTGCTGCAAAAGAAGCAGGTCTTCCAACTCCTGGATCCTTGTCTCTATGCTCAGCGCAAAAGGCTCTTCTGTCTTCAGGCTTTCAAAGCGCTTTTCTATCTCAAGGAACGTGCTTTTCAGCCTGTTCTCAAGCCTGTCCAGTTTTTCCTCAAGGTCTTTGGGCGTTGCAGCCATAGATTACTCACCTTAACTAAGTTGTGTGCCTAGTTCTCTCAAATTACTTATTATCTTATTTTGTCGTATCACTATATATTTGTTTTTCTGCGTCGATATCGTCAATTTACCAGCTATTATCAAGCAAAAAGACGCACAAATTGCGTCGGTCTGTTTTAGTAGATGTTTCTGGACATTAATAACGGCTAATGCCCATTAAGTTGATGGTATCTTCTACTCTTTTTGCGGCTTCTTTTTGTCATTAACTTCAGCCACGCTATCCAGAAAACAAGAATAACTATTATCATTCCCCAGCTCCAGACAACAGTATGGACAAAGGAATAGTTTGCAAGGTCGAAAGTCTTCACATAGAAGAACATGAAGAATATCCTTACTATGTTCACTGCAAATATCAGCGGTATGAAAACTGCAAGTCCGTTCCGTTTTTTTCTCAGTTCATAGTCGGTTGCCATGACCAATGCGAAGAATGCTAGCATGCTCTTCCAAGCCGTGCAGTCCCACGTTATTGCAGCTGCCCACGTTCCGTCCTGTATTGGTATCGATATCAGAAACCCGCTCACAGAAGGATGCATTCCTGCTGCATTCAGTAGATAATAAGTTATTTCCGTTACAGTGCTCTGCAGCCACGGCAGTGTCAGTCCAAGAACAAGTATTACGTACAAGGGTATCGCGAATATATTGAGTCTTATCAGAAAGTTGAGAAGCCTCACCTGCTGGCTGTATTTTTTCGTTCTTATGTTCAGAAAATTGGGATTCATGTATAAGACTTGTATCCGGGTTTTTATTAACGTATTGAAATCTTGCATTCCACTGTTTCAAAACAGTGGTTGAAAGTGGAATGCAGGATGACCAAGGATACATATGTCTCAACAAGCCACAGTATAAATACGGTGGTCCTTGACAACTGTTAAACGTATTTATAATACTGTACATAATTGATTGGAATGCGCCGCTTGTATGAAATCTTGATATCTGTATCGACCATGATACTGATAGTTGCTGTCGGCACTGTTGCTTATCATAATATTGAGCAGTGGTCGTACACTGATTCGTTCTACTTCTCAAGCATTACTGTCATGACAATAGGCTACGGCGACATGCATCCTACAACATCATTTTCAAAACTGTTCACGGTCTTTTACGCAATAGCCGGTGTGTCTGTAGGCATAGTTACATTGACTATCATCGGCAGCATACTGCACAGGCGCATCAGCGAGGAAAGGGAGAAAGCCAGGAAGCATATAAGAAACACCATAGACGCAGCAGTGAAAACCCACAGGAACATAACAAACAGGGGAAAATTCAGGAATACGTAGAAAAAATAATGTATCTTCATTATAAATATCTGAAATCTCAATAAGTAATTCGCAAACAATTAAAAAATTGGTGTAAAAATGGAAAAACATTCAGTGGAAATAAAGAACCTCAAGCCAGGCGGATTTGTTCTCATCGACGACATACCTATGCGGGTTGTCAAGGTGCAGAAAAGCAAGTCCGGAAAGCACGGCGCTGCAAAAGCCCGTCTGTTTGCAAGCGGTATTTTTGATAATATAAAAAAGATCATAGTCAAGCCAGGCGACTCAAAAGTAGACGTGCCTGTCGTCGACAAAAAAACAGCACAGGTCCTTGCATTATCAGGCGACAACGTACAGCTTATGGATCTGACAACTTATGAGACGTCAGAGGTCCGTGTGCCTGAAGATCTGAAAGGCCAGTTGTCAGAAGGCGACGAAGTACTGGTCTGGTCTTTTGGCAAGTATGTTATGATCAAGAACAAGAAGTAAATTCTTTACGTGGATCCTATTGTATCAATATCAATATAGCCATCAAATTGTTTCTTTTTAGGTAAATCAATAGTGAATGAAAAAGGACCATATTTGTTGTCGTTGTGTGTTTTTTCGTACGTGGCGCGGTCGCCCTGTTCTATTCGCATGTATTTTTTTCCGCCCCAATCAGGATTGTAGCAACTGTGGCAGTACTGGCCCAACCCCTTATGGCCACACTCAAATTTCTTTCTTCTGATTCTTCTCTTTGCCATTCGCTAAATATGACAAAAAAGTATTAAAACCGGTTTTTTATTTCTCGTGTCTCATGACAAATTTCACATCGTCGAGCATGACAGTCTTCCTGTTGGCGTGCTTGCTTATCTTGAACGCCCGCTCTGCGATGTCGATGCCCTCTTCTGTTACTATATCTCTTATTTCCTCAAGAGCGTCCTTGGATATTCTCTTGATACCGACCTTTTTCGCGAGCCTTTCAAAAGCGAGAACTGACAACATATTGAACTATTCTCTACATGCATACTTATTCTTTATTGTTGGCAGGCTTTGCACAAAAGCTCTGATCTGCACAAAAACGAGTTCACTCAAATGTAGGTTAAGGCCGGTTTCGCAGACAGGTTTCCGCGCTGTCCATTAATATGCGCCTGAAAAATGGAGTTATACTATTCATTACGTCTATTATTGAATTTCTCAACTATCCTGTCCACAACGGATTTAGGTATTTTATCTACATTCATTTTCTCTCGCAGTTCCTCTAAGAAACAGCCGAGATCAAATATAGCCCTCTTCCTTCCCAGCGCGATCTGGTTATCGGCCTCGTCGATTATTATATCCCAGTTGATTTCTAGGCTTTCTATTATCTTTCTGACATCATCCTTGTCCTTCAGCCTGTCTGTCGCACATTTCATAAGAATAATATCGTGCAGGTCGGCAACTCTCAGTATTAAATTATCATCGTACTGGTGTATCTGGCAGCCCTTTCTCTCATCTTTTCTGAAAATATAAAGTCTATGACATTAACCACGAATAAATCAAATCTATTGTCACCCAAAATGAACATTTCTGGAAGATCTCTCTTAACGCCATAAACAACAGTGGAATCTTTTGGTTGGTATCCAATTGATTTAATAGCGTCCTTGAATGCTTCTTTGTTGTCGTCGGATTCAAAGACAATATCTATGTCGAGTGTAGTATCTTTAATGCCAAGAAATGTCATTGCAGTGCCGCCTACTGCGTATACGGTCATCTTTTTCTTCAGGTTTCTTGATATAACAAGGAATAATTTCTGCTGTTCTTCTAATGTTATCATTTGTAATCCTCCAGATCTCTCTGATTAAATGGCAAGTAAACTTTCCATGTTTTTTCGATGTCTACAAAATCCTTGGATTTCAAATCTGGTATCATATAAACAAAATCATATTGCTCCTTTGGAAGAGCAGCAGTCCTGAATCTCTTTGCCATTCTTTTTGTTCTCATGATCTTCCTTGCCAAATCATACAAAGCCCCGACCTGCCTTTCGACATGATTTTCTTTGCTTAGTCTGTACAATTCACTCCAGTTATTGATCTTCCTGAACAAAGCCAGTGCAGCAAGAATTGTCCTGAGGCTTTTTGTCTTAATGGCATAAATCAGTGTTTCTTCTAAAGTTGGCTCTTTCCCGTAAATCTTGTATGTTTGAGCAGTCGATACTTTTACAGGAGAATTCTCATTAATTATCTCCCTATAATCAAAACCCTGAAGTTTATTTTCGAAAGAAATATAATACACTCTTGTATTATTGCTCAATCTCTTCGTTTTAACATATCCCTGTTTTCTCAGTCGGTATATGTAATAAATTGCTTTTTCCCTGCTTAAACTAAGTGTATTCATTACTGTGTTAATTGTTTGTATACCTTCAAGCCTTTTCAGCAAGTATTTAGTCTCCATAGTTAAATGTAGCCCTCATAATATATAAAGATTACTATAGTACCCTAGTATAGGGTTGAATGTAGCCCCCATGATATATAAATCTGAACAATATATTATATATTCTATAATATATATCCTGCAAGTGATGTCTAGTATATTGTTCAATTTCTTAATTTGCCCTCCCTGGTACTGCTTACGAAACCTTGAACTGGCAATATTTTTGATACGCTAAAAGCCGGCAATGCTATCGATAAAACACTGTCATAAGCCGTATAAACGCATTTTAATTGATGAAAAAACGGCATGCAGATATGTATTTAAAGCATATGGTCAAAATAACGAAATCCTTAAATACTTTACGCAATAAATAGATGGTTGAGTTCGGATGTGTATTTTTATGTCACGTACAAGTGATTAATGGTGTGTAGAAATTTTCGTCAATAATTTGTTCAGAAGAAAGACTTTAATGTGGTTTTTGGTGATTAATAATGGATAAATGTCCTGAATGTGGTTCAAAGAACTTTTACAGAGACCCGGACAAGGCAGAAATGGTATGCGCAAAGTGCGGTCTTGTGATGGAAGAATCGATGGTGGATACTGGCCAGGAATGGCGCGCATTTGACCACGACCAGAAGATGAAACGCGCAAGAACAGGTGCTCCTCTTACTCATAAACGTCACGATAAAGGCCTTACAACAGAGATAGGAAAAGGTACTACTGAATTGTTCAAAGTTCCTGCTAAAAAAAGAAGCCAGTTCTTCCGCATACGTAAGTGGCAGAAAAGGCTGCTTACAAGCAAGGACAGGAACATGAGCTTCGCTCTCAGTGAGCTGCAGAGGTTAATATCATTTCTAGGCCTTCCAAAAACACTACACGAAGAGGTTGCCAAGTTATATGAAAAAGCCCTCCAGAAAAGTCTGGTTCGTGGTCGTTCTATTGAATCAATAATCGCTGCGCTAGTGTACGCGCTTTCCCGTGAATATGAAACACCTAGAACACTTACAGAGATTTCACAGGCGTCCGGTATCGGAAAAAGAGAGCTCGGACGCACATATAGATATATTTCCAGAAAGCTCGATATCAGAATCCTGCCTGCTCGTGCAGAATCTTACATACCGAGATTCTCGTCAATGCTTAAACTATCAGATCGCACGCAGGTTCACGCAATAAAGATACTCAGAACCGCGAAAGAAAAGGACGTTATTTCTGGCAAGGGTCCTACAGGCTGCGCAGCTGCTGCAATTTACATAGCCTCTGTGCTGGAGGGTGAAAGGAAAACGCAGCGTGAGGTCGCGGATGTTGTCGGCGTGACCGAGGTTACGATCCGCAACCGCTACAAGGAAATGGCCGAAGCATTGGACATAGAAGAAGAAGTCGAGAAAAAGGCCAAGGAAGAAGAATCGTGATTCTTCTTGGTGATTTTCATGTCATCAAATTCTTATGCTCTTCCTATTGACAAAAATTCTATAAAAGATACCAAAACAACAGAATCGCCAGCCCACAAAATTTATTACGATGCTTACGACTGGACAAAGGCTATAGATTTTCTCTGTGACGAAGAGACTCCTGTAAAGGCTGCCATGGATGGCATGATATATTTCCTAGAGACAGGTGTAACAAAAAATTACGATGGTAAAAAAGAGCCTCGTCGTGATATAATGCCAGAAAACGATCATACTGGAAATTATATCGTGCTAGAACATAAATGTGGCGAGTATACAATATACGGGCACTTGAAGCACGACTCCATTAGTGTAAAACTGAACCAGATTGTAGAAGAAGGGGAAGTAATAGGATTGAGCGGAAATACAGGATGGTCAATAGAACCTCATTTGCATTTTGCAGTTTTTAATCAGACACTGAAAAGGGACAAACTAACATCGGTAAAAACTCTCGATATAACATGGAAAGATTTCGCCCTTTAATCTTTTTCTTCCAAGATTTATCAGTGATAATTATGCAGGCAGTCATATTAGCAGCAGGTGCAGGAACAAGATTACTACCATTGACACAAACAGTCAGCAAGCCAATGCTCCGAATTGCAAATAAACCGCTTCTCGAATGGTCGATACGCGCGATACAGGATTTTGTAGACGACATAATAGTTGTTGTAAGCAAGCAGGAAAAAGACATTCAGGAGCATTTCAAGCACATGAGCAATGTGAGATTTGCTGTCCAGGAAAAACAGATAGGCACTGCCAATGCGATACAGTCGGCGGAGAAATTCATAAAAGACCGCTTCATAGTCGTAAATTCTGATGATTTTATCCACAAGGACGATATCAAGAAATTTGTAAAATTAGACGGAAATACTATAGGTTCATTCGACGTAACGAACCCGGAGAATTTTGGCGTTCTTTACACTAAAGACAACAAAGTCATAGACATTGTGGAAAAGCCGAAGAATCCCAAATCAAATACAGTCAACTGCGGACTGTACCTGTTCAACAAATCTATTTTAACTGCTATTAAACAGACAAAACCATCGCAGAGAAAAGAGTATGAGATAACAGATTCAATAAAAATACTCATGAAAACCGAAGACTTCTGTTCGTTCAAACTATCAAGGTGGGTAACGATAAACTATCCGTGGGATCTTCTCGACGTGAACGAATTTATTCTTGAAGAGTTCGGCTCTATGATATCGAATGACGTAGAGATTCGTCCGGGTGTTCATATAGAATATCCTGTAGCAATCGGCCCTGGAACCATTCTCGGCCCGAACTGTTTCATCCGTAAGTATTCATCGATCGGCGCTAAATGTCGTGTGGGTCAGAGTGTCGAAATAAAAAACTCGATAATAATGGACAATACTTTTGTTTCTCATCTTGCTTACGTAGGGGATTCAATAATAGGCAGGAACTGCAACGTTGCAGCTGGCGTGAAATTTGCAAACCTCAGGCTCGATGAAAAAAATATATTCATGAAAATAAACAGTCAGAACGTAGACACAGGTCACACTAAGTTGGGCAGCATCGTTGGCGACAACGTAAAGTTCGGCGTCAACGTGACTGTGATGCCTGGCAAGAAAATATGTCCTAATATGTTAGTTCCGCCATGCACTATTGTCAAAGAAGACATCACAAAACAGATGTCGCTGAAATAGAAATTATTTCTTCTCCAGATGATTCTTGATCAGAGGCACTATTTCTTTCCTCATGATTATGCCTTTTCTTTTTGCTATATTTTTGTTGAATCTTATTTTTAACGATTCCGTCAAAATTTGCTTGGAATTATTATCTATGGCGACAAATCCATTGTAACATCTTTCTACATCAATGCACGTAAGAAATATTATATCAAGTCTATTTTCTTTTTTTATTTTGTCAAGTATTTTTCCTATCTGGATGTTTTTGGCTTGTAAGAATTTTTCAACGTCAATAAGTTCCATCTGTGCTATACCTATGGACCTCGATCCAAAATTAAATGCGGCAAAGTCATGAATTATATATTTTTTCAATGATCCGGAAAGCTTTGACTTATGCAAAAACATATCGCGAATGTAATTTTTTTGTATGCACGATTTTTTCTTTAACCACTTTGCCATCTTAACATCACGGTCCGTTGTCACGTTTGCCTTGAAATTTATCGTGTTTGATACGATGGCAGAAAAGAGCAAAGCAGCGGATTTTTTTGATACGTCTAATTTGTTTTTATAGAATTTTTCTGCAATAAGTGTCGCAGCAGCCCCGACAAATTCTATTTGAATTTTTGCATTTGGAAATTTTTCTGCTTCGTTTACCTTTCTATGGTCTATTATTTCTGTTACATTTTTTGTCTTGATTTTCTTGGATATTCCAGAAATGTCGCTGGCGTCGACCAGTATAATATTTTTACAATTATCTATCAGTTTTTCAGCGTTGGTAATTTTGTTTATATTGAATGTCTTCATCACAAATTCTGTTTCTTTATGTACATTACCAAAAATTCCGGCAATTGCATGCCGGCCTGTTTTTTGTAGAAACTCAGTGTACGCGAAGGCGCACGCTGTCCCATCCAGGTCGGGATCACAGTACGGCGTTACAAGAATCATGTTGCTATTCACTTCTTTCTACCTCTCTGCATGTCATAGAGTTTCTTTATCGTCTGCACGGTGTCGATGTCTTTTACTGTTTTTTCCTCTTCACGAAGCCGTAATAACCTCGGGAATCGCAATGCATATCCAGAAGGGTATTTTGAGGATTCCTGTATTTCCTCGTATCCGATTTCTATCACAACTTCCGGTTTTACCTTCACTTCTTTGCCGTGCGTTTCAACTATCAGTCCTTTCAGCTTCTTTGTCAGTTCTTCCAGCTGGTCTTCAGTGAATCCGGACGCCATCTTTCCCGTTTCCAAGAGTTTGCTCCCGTTTCTGCATGCTAAGAGGACTGAAGAAAACCAGTTGGCTCTTTTTCCTTCGCCCCATTCAGCGCCCGTCACAATCAGGTCAAGAGGCTCCATTATCGGCTTGACTTTCAGCCAGAAACCAACACGACGGCCTGGCTGGTAGTGTGCATCCATATTTTTAACAATAATTCCTTCCTCGCCAGCCCTTAATGCATTCTGGTAGAACTTTTCAGCTTCTTTTACGTCATTTGTCTCCAGGTGTTCGGCCAGCTTAAAATTCTCCGTTTCCTTCACGATCTTTTTCAGCATCAGCCACCTTTCCCTGAGCGGAAGGTTCATGCAGTTCTCGCCTTCTAGATAAATAACATCGAATAAATTGACCTGTATCGGAATTTCCTTGACGGTTTTTTCTATGTCGTACTTTCTCTGTATTCTTCTCGACAAATGCTGGAAAGGCATTGGTTTTCCTTTTGAATTCACAGCTAAAGTTTCTCCATCGATAATGCATTTTTTTGCTTTTATGCTGTTCTGCGCCATTTTCACTATATCCGGGAACTGCCTCGTCACGTCTTCAAGCCTGCGCGAGAATACTTTTATTTCATTCCCGTTTTTGTGTATCTCTGTCCGGAATCCATCGTATTTTTTCTCGACAGCCGCATTTTTGAAAGTTTCAATGGCAGCTTTCACGTCAGAACCGCCGCGCTCGGCAAGCATTACATTTATAGGCCTGCCGATATGTATCTCTGTCTTTAACTTTCCTGTTTTTGCCCTTTCAGCTACCAGACCGTAATCGCCGAGCAGGTTGAACATGTGTTCTATTTCTTTTTTTTCCTGGTTGAAAGCAGAAGCAATTGCATCCCTCACCAAGCCAGCAGCAACACCAGTCCTCATCTGGCCAAGGGTAATCCTTACTATGTAAATCGACTCTTCCGGTGTTGAAGAAGAAAGCAGTTCGCCGACAAGGTCTATTTTCTTTTCCTGGCTGCCTGAGCCCGATATGTCAGGCAGCTTTCTCAGGTTGTCAAAAACCATGTCAACGCTAAGATCTTTTCTTGCAAGCGGTTTTTGTTTTCTATGTTTCATCAGGTATTCAGCTGTCAGGCCGAGGTCGCCTGTTTTTTTGAATGTTTCAACAACATCTTTGTCATTGTTGCCGGTGACTTTTCCAATGATCCTTTTAACCATCTCGCCTGCAACGCCCAATTCCTGTTCCCCTTTCTGGTAAACGGTTCCCATCGACAGCACAACAGCCTTGTAAAGGTCGTCGCCGCAGTCCCTGTAGAAACCCGCAAGTATCTTTGTCTTCTCGAGCTTCTTTGTAGTCCCTTCCAGGTTCTTATAAAGTCTTACAAGTTCTGCGAATTGCATAATTAAAATTCGTTCTGCACGTACTTAAAAAGATTTGGTTTATTCTTATGGTATGACATGGAAAGAAAGGGATGGTATACTTATCAAAGACGGCTTCTACCTTGAGCCCGTGACACCGTTCAGAATAGCCGCACATTCCTATGAACTTACAAAAAAAATACTTAATGACCGCGAAGAAAAATACAAAGAGAAAAAGCCCCTTCTTCTCCCGCTCATGCGCGGCGGCAGCCAGATATTTTTGTACGTGAGCGGTGGTTTTAGGAAAGTATTGTGCACAAGAGAAGGCGAGGAAATAGACTACGTTCCGATAAAAATAAGCAGGTACGGCACTGGTGGAATAGGCGTTGCAGGCAAACCAAAAGTGGATAGCGTTGACGTCGAGCAGGCAATAGAGCATCTGAAACAACACGACGAAGCAATTATAATTGACGATATTTTTGACCACGGAGAATCTACCGATACTGTCCAAAAAATACTGTTAGAAACCGGTAAGGAGATCCTGATAGCAACACCGGATAGAATTCCATTAACGTATGATTTATAAGGCAAAGCCACAGGAATTCATAGGTGATAAATCTATGAAATGTCCAAATTGTGGCCTTGCCATGATAAAGAATGGTAAGAGGGAGTTAAAAAACAGGGGTATTGTACAAAATTTTTGTGTCGGGGTTGTGGTCGGCAGTCTATCGACACAGATTGGAAAAGAATGAGATTTCCAAAAAATCAGGTCTATAGCGCTGTCGAGATAAGGCACGAAGGTCTTACCCTGAAAAAGACCAGAAAAGTAGTGTCAAATGCGTTTAATATCGTCGTAAAATCTATCTCTTCCATAGGCAGATGGTGCAGAAGATTCGCCAAAGATGACAGAGAAGTAATTCGTGGTCTTGGAGAACTGCTGGAAACAGACGAAACACAGATAGAGCTTTTCAATGGCGAAAAAGCATGGTTGTGGGGAGTGAAGTGCATAAAAACGAAGAAAGTTGTGGCATCACACTTATCGAAAACACGGACTTTACAAGACGCTAAATTTCTGTTTTGGGAAGCTAGAAGGCGTTTTCCTCCTGGCTATTGGCCGAAAATTATACGAACAGATGGATTACCTGCGTACAGGAGAGCAATTTTCGAAGTATTTGGTCCAGAAGTAAAACACGACAAATTTATCAGCTTCAAGGAACACAACAACAACGACATAGAAAATACATGGCGGATAAAACACTGGTTTCCAAGATTCAGAAACATAGATTCGGGAAGAATTCACACAAGACATGTGATTACCGAATACAACGACGAAAAAGACGTTTTATTAACACATTTCATCATACGTTTATGGGAAGTAATCGTCGTATACGATATAATAAAACTCTAAATATTTTTCTTATTGATAGTAATTGTTACAAATGTAAATATCAATTTATATTGCTCATGGCCAGCCCCAGAACAGTTTTCTGTCCAAGCTCTCGAAAAATCCCTCACCTTCCTTAAGTGCTGTTTGGGTTGGTTTCAGAATTATCATATTGTCGGTATCTAAATTTTGATTAGGCGCAATAAATGCCGTGTTTCCGGTAATGGGATAACCATAACCTATATTCAAGACAGCAGAAGCAACTACGCCAGGTGGATAAAGTTGTTTGACAGAATTCCATAAATTGCTAATCAACCCTGTGTCTTTAGGTTGCGGTGTCCAGCAATAATCGCTTTTTTTCGCTGCAATACTTACTACTATGCACTGTCCGGGCATCAGATTGTCGGGCGGATTATTTATCGTATTTCCAATCGACCTTGTGCATACAAAGTGATTATTATTAGTAGGATTGAGTTTTTGATTTTTTGAATCGTAGCTATAAATAGGATACGATATGTAGCTCTCACATACGTCTTTGCACTCTTTTTTCTGTATCGTTATTTTATTGAGCTGTTGTTTGTCAGATATCGTGCACGGGCTGACAATATAAAACTCACTTAGTTTGTATTGAAGGCTGTTCACCAATGAGTCGCTGATAGCGGATGCAATCAAACCACCACCAGCCAAATCGGCTCCAGGACTCGTACCTTTCGTTATCCAAATAAGAAGACCGCCTAAGGCAGACTTGACATTGTTGAGAAGTTTTTTACCAAGAGGAACATCACCACCACCATTGTAATCGATTAAAATATCATTTATTATTGGCACGCCTTTAACATTGCACTGATGCAACGGAAACGAGTATATGCCGCTTCTCGTTTTTAGGCACAGTGAATTCACACCACAAGGCATGTACTTTATGGCTGTTTTTTCTGACGGGCTGAGACTCATGTAGTTTGAAAACATAAATACGTTGTCAGCACCTGTTAGGGGAATTTTCGTGTCTTTATCTTGGTCCCTCCATTTTCCGTACGAGAAGAATTTTTCCTCTGATTTCTTTGCCTCTTCAACAGGCCCGCCCTTCCACGAAGTAGACGCACCAGCTCCACCAAATGAACCTCCACCACTAGTGAATTTTTCCAATTCTTTTTTGTCAATTCTGTAGTCTGCCCTGAAATCTTCGCTGAGAACTATGTTGCTTATGATTATAGAGTCAATCTTGTCGCTGCCTGTATATGCTTTTTCCACTTTTTCTTTCACATATTCCATTACAGACTGTCCGGCATATTGTGTTGGTTGACTTTTCAAGAAATCATCAGTTACAGGTGTTATTATTCTGGCCTGCATGTCATGATAGACTTCCCAGCCTGTTGCTTCGCCTGGAGGAAAAGCTTCATAATATAAAACATAATTAGGATCGCCGCCTGAACGTATCAACCACCTGGGCAGTATGCTGAATGCCCACGTGAACGAGGGCGTATTCTGCCTGAGCTCGATACTGTTAGTTGTCATTACATTATTAGTCATGCACGCCTCGTCTATCTTTGCCCTCAGTTTTTCTGCGTTGATGAAAGCTATCTGGTCATATGGATTGAAAGCAGAAAACAGTATCGACGCCAACAGCACTATCCCGAGAAGAAGGAAAACTAAGCCGATTGCGGGAAATATTACCTCTTCTATCGAATCTGTCATTCTTACACCTTTTGTCCCGTAGTTAATTCCATCATTTACTGGCCAGATATCAGTTTTATGACATCAAAGATTCCAGGTACAGCTCCATTCAGCATGGAGATCGCTATGAGAAGCACAATCATCACCAGTATGAAACCGACTACGACATATTCCAACCTCATTTTATCACCTCAAAAATCCCAGAACGTTCTCAAGAACCTTGAAAGAGCCGCCGCTCATGAAAGCGGCTATCGATGTAATAGCGCCAAGTGCTATCAGTAATAATATTATCCACAAAACCTCTCTCCATATATCTGCCATATGTATCACCCATTTTTGCACTGATTCGATATCCAACCACAGTTCAGGTTGTTGTAAGTGCTGCACTGTTTGCATTCAGCACTGCTTTTAAAATCACCGCACTTCGTAACTGTTTTGCAGGCATAGCAATTACCTGACTGGAACCAGCATCCAATATCGTTATTGTCGTTGTTTTTTATCTTCGTATTCATACAAGCATCTCCATCTTTGATTTTTTTGCATATGTCTCCGAGACACGCCTCGAATGCTGTCAAACCAGACAGGTCATAAGAACCCATATAGTTCTGTGAGTATTCGTCTACGAGATCGCCAAACGTATAGTCAGGATTAGGTGCGATCTTATTGGCAATCTCTGCATTTTCGTCGTCTTTCCACGCAGTGAAGTGGAGAACTCCGCCGGCCTGCACAGAATCAAATATTATTTCTTTTGACTCGCCGCATTCGTATTTGGCGCTTGTGCCTTCCCCCTGTTTTGTGCACGTAAATAAAAAGTTTGAACTGATGTCATGTCCTACCCTCATGACTTTGTTCAGGTCCAGCACGACTATGAATTTAAGGTTGTCCTTGCCGCCACCTGTATATCTGAACCCAACGTTGTTGATTTTCAGATTCCAGTTAAGATTCCAGTTAATGCATTCGATCTGCACATTTTTTTCAGACAGTGATTGCTCCTTTCCGTTGACAGTGGTTGTCATCTGAAACTGCGAAGGTCCGAACATCTTTGAAAGCGAGTCCTGCTCAAATACCAGCAGGAGCTGTCCCTTGGTCACAATCATAAGCCCTATGAAAATGACTAAAAGCATGAGTATTATGTACAGCACAGCGCCCTGCGAAAATTCTATAGACCCTTTCAATTCTATCACTTCTAGTACAGCAATAAGACAACCCCGGCATTATTTTATTGCTATATGCAATTCATACAACGGGATTCTGATTGCCTTACTATAACAGATGACATTATTTTTCGTACAAAAATAATGTCTCTGTATATAGCACTGACATCATAATATGTCTGAATATTTATGTCAGATGCTATATATCATATTGTTCCGGGCTAAATAAATGCGTTATAGGTATCGAAAGAACGCTTCTGGATTCAGCTATGAGATGAATTTCGACAACTAAACATGAACCTGATATTTTTGCAGAATTGGGCCAAAAAAGCAACGAAAGATTGATGCTCGTCTTAATGCGTTCATTCAATTTATGGGCAGTAATTGACTAAGCGTCATTTATGAACAAAGAAAATAGCCAGTTGTGTTTTTTGTAAAGCTATTGCCCGATTAGTGTGGCTGTTATATCTTTCGCGCAGTCATTATTTCGGTAGTAGAAGTTATCATTAATATAAAAAAATTTCCAGCTATCGATTTCCTTTGCCACGATTTCAGCGGCTTTGTTATCGACTTTTCTCAGCGCGTCAGCATAAATTATTTCATCACACCTTGTAGGGCGCTGAAGGAGTGGTTTTGAAATGGCTGCAATAACATCGTCTTTTTCCTCTCCTGGATTGACACCTTCAAGAATAAAGCGCGAGATCACGTACGGGTTTGAGTATGGCTGGTCTTTTTCGAATTCTCTGACAAAGTGTTTCAGCGCCTTCTTTCCGCTGGTTCTTGCAAGCCATTTTATCGCTACAGTATTAGGATCGTAAACGTCTGTTGACCCATCATCGAATTTATAAGTGACTTCACTGTATGTATAAGGATTTGCGCCCCCAGCGACTTTTAGGAGCGGTTCATACGCTTTCGGGCTTCGCGTCCTGACAAGCGCGTCTACGGCTTTTGAATAGGTTATACCGCAATAACTCCTGCTGTTTAGTACGGAAGAAATGCTGTCGATCTTCCATCCCTCGCCGTTTTTTACGTCATCGAGATATATCTGAACGTCGTTTTCAGCGTTTCTGTATGCCTGATATTTCTGATGCTGTCGTCTTTCTTCGAGTTTTTCAGCCGTATACATATATATACAAAATAAGACAGGAAACACAAGTATCGGGATGAGGGCATGCCGTGGTTTAAGCTTCATTGTTTTAACCTAGTTATTGTATATTCATTGAAACTTTTTAAAAGCAGAAAAATGCTTTCACGATATTTTCAATGTTATTTTCTTGCTAGCCAAGAAATCGTTAGGGCAGTTCTCGTTCAGTATCTTAATGCCGTTTGCAAGAGCCCGCTGCAGCTCTGTATTTACGCAGTCGCTGTTCCTGAAAAGGCTTACGACAGCTGTCTCGCCCATGTCACTCCACTTCATCCCGTCCTTTGTCGTTACTGTGACGTCTGCGTATCCGGCAATGCAATAAAGGCTGTTGGCTTTTATCGTGACAGTGCCGTCGTTGCAGTTCCTGAATACGGTTGTGTCGGTGCATTCTTTCTCGTCTATATTGCATCCTTCAACCTCTTCCGACTGCTTCAGGTCGTTTTTGCATTCCATCCTAAACCTTGCCCTGCAAGTCTTGGAAAATCCAAGTATGTTGCCTTTTATTTCCAGTTCTGACAATGAAATTAGATACCTGTTTTCATCGCCATCCTCAAACAAGTAAGTATGGTCTCTCTCGATTTTTCTTTCATTATGAATCCATTTGTCATATTCTTCAATCGGCGGAAATTCAGCGCCGGTCATGGTTTTCGGGTTTTCGATAGGCGGTGAACTGCTCACTATTTCAAACTTGACACTTGGTTTGTCGTAGTCATCTTCTCCGCTTGTTAAGAATATAGTTTCAGATTTTGCGTACGAATTCTTGAAACTAATGAGAGGTATTATACCGCGATTTACTGTATCTGATTTGTCGTCAGGATCAGGATCAACATGAAACAGCAGTGCTGTAGCTATAGTATACTTGCCATTGCCTGCGTCGTATGCGACTGGATCAGCAGAAACCCTGGTTATGGTTATCATTTCCCTTGTTTGTGAAAAAGTTCCGTAGACAGTCTTGAAAGGATTTGACATCCCGAATGTCGCAACGACTATTGCAAGTACGATGAACATCACTATGATGACGACTATCACGTTTTCTTCGGGCATGAAAACACCTACGACATGAATCCTGTCAGGAAATCCATGAACTTGTAAAACAGGCTGCTGACAGGCCCGCCTGCTTCACTGGAGAACGACGCCCAGAAAAAGAACAGTATTAGAGCTGCGACTATTATGAATATGATCGTTACAAGCATCTCTGTTGTTATCACGATTCCTTTTTTCTCAGTCATACTATCCAAGGCCTCTTGTCAGATCCATGAAAAACTGGGACACTGTTTTAGGCGCATCTCCTGTCATAGATTCCCACAGCGCGAACAATATAACTAATATCAGCAGTATAATCACAACCGTTGTCAGCAGATTCTTTCTCAAATCCATTTCATCGCTTCCTGGTTCTTTTATTCTTAACAAGGATAGCAGCGCCTATGGCTATCTGCGGCTTTGCGATATCTATCCATCCCTGAGTTACAGCCACCATGAACACGAATATGAGCACCATGAAGAACATCATTATTATCAGCCACATCTCGTCCATAGTTATCAATAGTATATGTGGCCCCCGATTTTTAAAGTAGTAGATTGAATTCCATTAAAATATGATAGTCGACGTGAGGAGCATTATATTTTTGATAACGCTCCTGGCTGACATATACGTCCCTTGATGTCTTTGGAAAGCAAAGCTTTCCAAGACCCCACAGAACAAAGTTCTATGAGGTATATGTCTACGTTGACTATCATTATACGAATATGGAATTCAATCAAAGTCGTATCATAAAATCACGAAATTTCGTATGAGTATGACAATATTGACAATTGAAATAGAATCGACAGAGTGTTTGCCGTTTCTGACATTGCTATAGACACCTGCAGACACATGAAAATAACAACCGACTAACATCTAGATCGCTTATAGTGGGTTCGAATAATATCGGAACTTTTATTTTGAACCCGCTATACTGTATGTTCAGCATAACATGTTCCAAAATTAACTGAACATACAATTACATCCACATTACCTCAGGAAAAAACATTATTTAAGAGGCGTGACAATTAGTATTGATGGACAAAAAAAAGCGGACAGCCGAGATAAAGAAGCTCATTTCCAGGGAGTACAAGATATTTCTAGAAGAAGAGCGGCTCACGTCTTTGCCGATAACCGTCTACGAAAAAGCCTGCAATTTCTCCGAGAAGATAATCAGGGTGAAGCCGGACAAGAAATCCGGAAAAAGACTTCAGGACGCGATAGATTTCACGCACCTGAAGGCTACACCTACAGGCATCGTCTCATTCACGTTCTTGTTTTTGATAATGGTTCTCATACCGACTTTTCTGCTGGTGTTCTTAGGCTTCTTCGGATACGGAATGCTGCTCCTTCTGATAGGCATGATACTGACTTACTACATCTACTATTACCCGATAAAACTGAAAACGACCTACACGATGATGGTTGGTTCTGACATAGTGACTTTCATCCTGTATTCAGTAATCTACATGAGGAACAACCCAAGCCTGGAAGGCGCTGTCAAGTTCGCTGCCGAGAACATAACAGGCAGCATAGGCTACGAGCTCAAGAAGATGCTCTGGGACGTAGAGGTCGGCAACTATCTCTCCATGGAAGAAGCCCTGACTGATTATACAAAGAAATGGTCCGCTAACCGCCATTTCGTTGAGTCAGTCCAGCTGATGACATCGTCGATGAAGCAGGTCGGCGAAAAGAGATTAAATATGTTAGAGGAAGCAGTGAATATCATCCTTGAAGGCAACAGGGAAGATGCAAAGCATTTCAACCAGAGTTTGAGACTGCCTGTTACAGTTGTCCACGCACTTGGAATAATCCTGCCTGTCATGGGGCTCGTGCTGTTCCCTATAATAGCTGTTTTCCTGCACGTCAACGCGGTCGTACTCTTTATAGGATACGACATAATTCTGCCTTTCATGCTGTACTTCATAATCATGAACATACTTTCTGTCCGGCCCGCAACGTTCAGCAACGTCGACATAAGCGAGAACCCCAATGTCCCGCCAAAAGGCAGGTTCAGGTTCAAGAAAAAATTCGTCAGGGCGTGGCCTATTGCAGCAATAATCGGCATTTTAATTATTTTGTTTGGTCTGTTTCTTTATTCTAATGAATCTATAGACAGCAAAAACTTCGAGGGAATAACACCTGCAATCGTCATAACTTTTGGACTTGCCCTGGGATTTGCGCTGTATTTCATACTCACGTCGAGCCAGAAGATGAAGCTCCGCAGCGAGACAATGCAGATCGAGGGCGAGTTTGCAGAAGCTTTGTTCCAGTTAGGCAACCAGGTATCAAGCGGAAGGCCAATAGAAATGGCAATGGAAAACACGCTCGCAAGGATAAAGACCCTGAAGATAAAGGAACTGTTTTCAAAGGCAATAAACAACATGAAACTCCTCGGATTCACTTTCCAGCAGGCTTTTTTCGAGGAGAAATACGGAGCTGTCCGCTACTATCCGTCAAAACTGATAAAATCTGTAATGCGAACAGTTGTAGAATCATCAAAGAAGGGAATTGTTGTCGCGTCAAACAGCATGCTCTCGATATCCAAGTATCTCAAAAATTTGCATACAACCCAGGAAGAAGTCAGGGACTCGCTGAATGAGGTTGTCGGCTCGCTAAAGTTCCAGGGATTCTTCCTGACACCGATGATATCCGGCACAGTGGCAACGCTTGCAATAATCATAATCCGGATACTGAAACAGCTAGGAGACCAGGCACCTGCGCTTGGCACGAGCATACCGATGATCTCGGAATTCAGCCAGATACCCATATCGCCGTTCCAGTTCATCTTCGTCGTTGCGATCTACATGATAGAATCGTCTTTCATCATATCGATGTTCATAAACACCATAGAAAACGGGGAAGACCCGATAGGAAGGGCAAACGTGACAGGCTACACACTCATCATCGGCTTCGTCGTGTTTACCGTATCGCTTCTGATGACGCTGACAATGTTCGGCCCGCTGATATCGTCTGTAACATCAGCGTAAGCCGGCAAGACGACATAGTGTTTGCGATTCTGGATGCAGGATGAATCTCGTCAACTCGTTCAATTGAATGCGTAGAATATTCAACTAACTTTATATAGATTTAATGGAATTCAAAAATTATATGAATAAAAAATCATGACGACCATTCTTCAAAAAATATGTGGCGTTCAACAATAACTTTTTCCAAACCAATACTCTAATTCTCGAATATTTGTATACGAATTACTGCGTCTGCTTCTTCATCCACGTGTTCCAGCGCTCGAAAATTTCTTCGTTGTCAAAGTCCCCTACTTCTTCCTTTACTTCAGAGCTGATTATATGGAACATAGAATTAGACGCAACTACGAAATCAGCTTCCAAAAGACCAGGTCTGTTCTTTATGACAGAATAATCTACAATTGCCTGCAATATCCTTGACCTTAATCGTATGTTGTTCCATACAGCGTTCCAGTTTCCCTTCCATTCGCGGATACGCATCGATATATCATTGAGCACCTGCGATTCCCCCATCAGGAGCGTCTTGCTCGGCTTGAGTATGTCTTCCCTTGCAGAATATTCGAACAAGTTAACGAAGCCGTTTTCTTCTGCTGGGTCGTGCTTCCAGTGTTTTCTGACTTCTGTTATCTCGACGACCCTTCTGAAAGCGTGCAGGCCTTCAGGCGAACGCAGCATGTTCGCAACAAGAACAATGTCAGTTGCCTTGAAGCTTGTCGGAGTCACGCCAAGGTCGTTCACCACACGGTCAAAAACTCCGTATGCAGAATCTCCGTGTATTGTTCCTGCTACCATATTAGCCAGGGCGCCTATTCTCATGGCTTCATACAGCGCAAGCGCTTCCTTGCTTCTTATTTCACCTACAATCAGCGCGCTGTCACCTAATCGCAGAGCTGTTCTCAGCGCCTCTTCTGCTGGCAGCTCTGTTTCGACGTGCGTAATTACTGACCGCGACTTCAGCCTTTCTATGTTGTATCCCAACTCGCGCAGCTGGTCGAAAGGCAGTTCCAGTGTATTGTGAGCAATTATGTTTTCACATACAAAATTCTCGCATTCAGGCACAGAAAAATCATAAACCCATTCTTCAGGGTTTTCCATGCGTCTTATTTCCCGTATCTGATCCCAGAATATGTCCGATTCGGCAAGTAGGCAAAGGTTTTCAGCTAATGATGGTGCATTCACGGACTTTGTCATTGTCAATAATTTGTTTCTTCCTATGTTATTGCCGCGAACAATGTAGTCGTGATAGTTAAAACTTTCATAGGATTCCCGTATTTTTAGCTTGAATTCCTTCGAAAAAGGCACGATATCCGGGGAGTCGTGGGTGGAGATTTTTTTGCACATCTCAGAAAGCTTTTGAAATCTCCATTGCTGGAGAAATCCTATGGAAGCGAATTTTCTTATGGAATCAAGCTGGCTTATCCTGCAGGAATATGTCATATCTTTTCCTATCCTGTTTATTCTGCTCGTAATGCCAAACATGAGAAGCATTGTCTGGATATCTTTTATCATGCCTTGAGAGACAAGATTTATGGCAGCTTCGTTGTTCGTGAGGTATCCGTCACCGCTGAAGATGCCCCTCATGAAGTGTGCTATCTGATTCTTTGACAGATTGAAGACCCATTTTGGAATTTCTTTTGTATATGCATTTCCGTCAAATCCGAGGCATTTCATCATATGCTTAAGCGTACGTGAGTGCAGTATCAGTGATATGCCGTCTGTATGCATGGTAACTTTTATTTCAAGATATGCGGCAATATTTCTCACAACATTTCTCGAATCTTCGTCAACTACGGATATTATGACTTCATTCTTATCGTAACATCCGTCAGCGAGCCACAAGCCGAAGAACTCAAGCATTTCTTTGTCGAGTATTATTATACGTGGCAAAGGTCTGGCATGTTTCCCGAATTTTATCTGCACGTCTTTTTCCAGCCCATGCTGAGAATTTATTTTTCTGGTGATTTTCAGTGGCAATATGCCGCGTGTCCAGTGCTCCAGATTCGATTTTGACCCCAGTTTCCTTATTTCGTTCCTGTTATGTCTTACAAAATCCCTGACACCATCGCCTTGCAGGTAAACATCCTTATCATTTTCTATATAGTCAAGAATATCTAGCGATTCGACCAGACTGTTTTCAAACGGCAAAATCCTCGGAACTGCAAGGTAATCATTTATTTTCAGGTCGCAGCATTTGACCGGTGCTATTTTTCCTTCTTTATTCAGATGAAACAAAGAGTGGTCTCCTGTTACCTTTATTTTTCTTCCTGTTCGCGTAGTTATTTCAAATAAGTCCTTTTTTGTTTTATGTCTTATGAAAGAACTTACGTTAGATAGTTTTATTTTGCCTTTATTGTCCATGGAAAATACCCTTATATTTTCAGGATTTTTCTTGGCAACCTCCCGGTCAAAGTCATGGTCACAACCATATTTCTCTATGGTGCTGTCTATAAGATTGCCTACAGTGGATTTTTCTATTTTTCCGTGATTCTCATAGAATATTTCACAATCACCCGCAACGCTGTCCTCAGTACTGATTATCCTTATTTTCGGCATCAGTTGCACCATGCACGCACCCAAGAATGAGGATTTTCCACTCGACCTTGTACCGGCAATGAGCAGGGTCCTTGCACCGTCAATAAGGAACCACATAAGCCCTGCTGCGAGCGGGTCTATCATCTTCGTTTTTATGAAAAGCGGGAAAGTCCACGGCTTGTCCCTGTGCCTGCGGAAAGCAAATGCCAGCCCGTCAGGCGACAATGTCCTTGTTACAGCAGCGACACGAGCCCTGCCTCCTGGCACTATCAATTCTGTATCCAGTACAGGGTTGGCCTCATCTAACGGACGCCCTGAATATAGTCGGAATCTCGTTGCCCACGTTTCTGCGTCTTCTATGCTCGGTACAATATTTGTCTCGCATTCCTCGTGGTTTGCGTGAAAGATGAACGCAGGCGACGACCCTATAGGCGCGTTTATCACGATGTCCTGTATGTTTTCATCCTGCAGTATTAAATCAATCACGCCAAGTCCTGCTGTGTAACGTGCAAGTATCTTCGAAAGCTTCTCGATCCTCGACTCAGAAATTGCATAGTTTTGTGACGAAGCAAGGTCGCGTATTATGTCAACACCTATTCTAAAGAGATTTTCTCTTATCCTTTCCGGCTCGGCCAGTTCTATTTCCCTCGGCTCGTGGTGGCCTATATACCTTCTGGCCGTATCCAGCAGCGTGTATTCTGTCTCGTTGAGCTTGAACTCAGGCGGTATAGCCAGATAGAATTTTCTGACCTGTCCAGGCACGCTGTATATTTCAACGTTCATTTCCCCGACAGTATATCTTTCAATAAGCTCGGAATGCGGAGGCGGGAGCGATACGTATTTTGTATAGATGAAATTCGGCCTTATTGTCGGATGAAATATTTTTCTGTACAGCGAGCGGTTCTTGTGTTCTGCCAGCTGCGGAACAGCCAGCTGTATCATCTTGCATTTATCCAGCGCGGTTTTTATCGGTATAAGTGAATTGTTTATGTAGTGAAGATGACAATCCTTCGCGATGCCAGTTTCCCTCTCGCTGCGGACCTTCTGCTTTCTCATTTCACGGATGAGTTTTTTGTAGGCGTCGATAGGATCGTATTTTATGTCGTTGAGAAATCTCTGCAGAAATGAATACCTTTCCGGCGATTCCATTTCACAGCCAGGCAGGACAATATTTTCCATGCTGACGAGCTTTTCCTTTATTATGTACTCAATGGCGTTTGCTATCTCAAGCAGCATTCTTGCTTCGCTCACGTCATATTCATACTCACGTACGTCGACAAGAACGATCTTTGCGACCTTTTTCAGTTCCATCAAGTTGTCTATCGTCTTTGCCATGCAGACAGGAAAATCCTCTATGTTAGAACCCTGTACAGCGCCGAGGCAGTTTATCCTTATCTTCTGGTTCTGCTCGTCGTATTCGTATTCATAAGTCATTGGCATCACATTACTGGTAACATATTGCTGTGCTAACTATTAATTTTTACTAACGTTCATAGTCGTGTTAAAATAAATGGCTGGTTTATAGTGCTACAAGGAAATAAACGGTATATAATTTCCTTGTGCGCTATACCGTGATCCAAATTTATATATCCCGATTCTTTATTTGGATCACATTAGATTGTATTAACTTAACGTATGATGATCATCTGCGTGAGAGCTACTATCTCTTTGATAGTAGCTCTAGCTAAGGGTATCATCGATAGACGATACCCTTCACGCAGATGATCATACTCATAATTAATAAAATCGACGGTTTATGGGTGTGGTTTTTATATAGGGCTGCATATAATTATAAAAGCAGGACTTTGTCGAGATAAAAGTGATTTTTATGGCTGCGCAGACTGAAAACTATCAGGTAATTCTTCAGGAGCTTGTAAGGAGAAGCAACGAAGAAGTAAGAAGACTGCGATCGTTAGAGCAGAGGATGGACGCAATAGAAGACAAGGTAAACATCCTGATTCAGGGAACGTCAGAGCGTACAAAGAAAACCAACACAAAATTCGCCGAGACAGACGTTTCTCTGAGGACAGTGGAAAACGACATAATAAACATCAAGATGGCCATTGAAAAACTGAACAAGCAGCTCGTCAAGTTCGTGCAGAAACGCGACCTGAAGGAAATGGAGCACATGATAGACCTCATAAGCCCTGTCAGCGAGGAAAAGAGCGAAGACATCAGGGAAGTCCGCGTTTCCTGAACAATAAATCCCCACAGAAAACATTAAGTATTAAAAAAATCAATTATTAATCGTGATATTATGCTTTTTGGAAAAAAGAAAGAACAGAAGCCGCTTCCTATGGATGACGTAAAGGCAATGACAAGGAAGGGCATGAGCGACAAAGATATAATAAAGGACCTCAAGCACAAAGGCTATTCCTATAAGGACATAGAAAAGGCAATGCTGGAAACTGTCAAGGATGGCGTCGAACCAGAAGCTGTGTCAAACAACCAGCAGTCATATATGCCAGAAGAATTTTCACAGCAGCAGCCGCAGCAGGCATTTGAACTTCCTACTTTCGAGGAAGAAGCTCCGCAGGAAATGGAAAGTGACCAGAGCGATCTTATAATCGAGGAGCTTATCGAGGGCATAGTCGAAGAGAAATGGGCCAAGTTTGAGGACAGAATAACAAAGATAGAAGACTCCCTGGAACACATAAACGCCCAGCTTAAACAGTATGGTTCTGTACTTGCCCAGCCGCGCGACACATCTTCCAAAGAGATAGAATTCAAGGTCAATGACATCACTAATAGCCTTGAGGATTTAGACGCAAGAGTCGGCGGACTTGAGAAGGCTTTCAAGCAGTTCCTGCCGTCGCTGACCAGAAACATAGAAGCCCTGTCGCAGATGATACACGAGATAAAGGAAAAGTCGGGGCGGCTTGAACTCGAAGAAGAGGCCTGATTTTCTAAGATACGGATTTATTGACAGACAAATTGCTGTTCCTGATATGAGAAACAACGCTATCGTATTCGGTTTAATAGATCTAATTAGACCCTGTTATGAATAAGACAGCCAGCGCCAGGATTACTATAACAAAGATTATTCCTATCACGGAATCATTGATTGCCACGCCGAGAGCGCCGAGTGCTATGAAAAATACTATTATTCCTATTCCTGCAAGAGCTGCTGCTACTGACTTGCCGCTTGCTATCTTGCTTATATCGCCGCCAGTCATTGCAATAAACAGCACGATTACGAGTATGCCTGCTATTATCACCGCAGCCAATCCAAACAGGTTAACAAAGAAATTTGCAAGCATCGGACCTCCGTAGCCTATAACAAAGAACGCAAGAACTAACGACAAAACACCTATTATCTTCTGGTCCTCAAAAAATTTCGTCTTGATCAGAAGCCCGTATACGACAACAAATACGAATATGAACGGAAGCAGAAACCCAAAGAATCCAAGACCATTCAGGTTAGCAACTAATATCGTGAACGGATCAGCCATTTTTCGCACCTTCTTTGTATATTTGTTTTATTGCTTATTAATCTATCTATCAGTCTCAGATTCTATAAACATATATTCTATCGTTTTTTAGAGACTTTACCAGTCTCAGTTTTTTGCAGGCAGATACGTATGAAACTATCAATGTCCCTTTTTTGGCGGTTTTAAGTTTTTGCTGAATCTTATCCACAGTATCCTGCGGGAGGTATATGAAAACGACATCAGCATTGCTTATATCTGTTTTATAAAAATTGCCTAATATGACATGCCCCTTTGCCCCGGCTATTTTAAGCTGTAAGTTGGCGTAAAGCCAGCGAAAAGGGTCTAGTTCAACGCCCCTAACGAATACGCCATACCTTTTCGATACGTAAGCCAGAAATTTTCCATTTCCACACCCAAGATCGTAAACCCTCTGTGAGGGTTTCATCATAACAGCTTTTGCTATTTTATTGAATTTATTTTTCGGCGTACTTATCCACGACGCACCGAAAAATGTCGTTCCGTATTTGGATAGGACTATCAAGAAGAGTACAAATATGGGATAGAATGACAGGGTGTTTATTGATCCTATGAGAATGAAAAACAGTAAAAAGAGAAGTATCAGAACCTTTGTTCTAAACGAATTAGGCATGTAAATCAATAGAAAAATTAATGATGTTGCTCATCTTTCTTCTCGTGTGTCACGAAGTATATTGCCACGATTATGATTACAATCCAGAATATAAGGCTGGCAACGTCAGGGCCTATCACGCTCACTGAAATGAACTGGTTGCTTGATGACAGGAACAGGAATATTCCTATGATCACGACTATTACCAGTGCGCCCATGTGCTTGAAGTCCGTGTGCCCGAGCAGCGCCGCGAAAAGTATTATTAC
Organism: archaeon; assembly: GCA_016191585.1. GTDB lineage: Archaea > Aenigmatarchaeota > Aenigmatarchaeia > GW2011-AR5 > GW2011-AR5 > JACPVU01. The sequence continues at coordinate 18,566 of JACPVU010000018.1, read as the reverse complement.
GAGTATGCCCGCAAGGAACATTGCAGCTCCGCCGAATATGCTCGTAAAGAATGTTGCGAGCTGCGGTCCGCCTACTGCTGATACGAAGAATGCGATAACAAATGCAAGTGCCATTGATATTTTGTCGTTTTTGCCGCCGAACAGGTTCAGCTTGGCAAGCAGTCCGTATACGATCGCGAACGTGAATATCCACGGAAGGAAGAATCCATAGAAGTCTATGCCTAGAGTCGCAAACGGATTTCCTAGAGTCGGGTCAAAAGCCATCTTGTTATCACCATTTTTTGCTTACTTTATTATTTCATTCCGGTATTTATATAATTATCCGTCCTCGTTTTGCTGATTACTTTGACGAGTGCTTGTAGATTGCAGCGAAAAACAATATTACAAATACGATCCCGGCGATCCACATTAACGTCTCCGGGTTTGTCCCTTCCGGAGCCAGTGCTGCGAATCTGTCACCAACAACAGTCATTACTATGAGCAGCATCGCTATGGCTGCGACTATCGGCAGGGTGTCGTGTCCCTTCCCTTCCTTGCCCTCGAAGATCTTCTTGACGAAGACTATCAAAAACAGGGCGAGCAGCAGTATGACGACATACGGTATATACGTGTTGAGGTTCACCACAAGCGGCTCGTACGTCAGTGAAAACAATGCAACAGCAAGAGCTATCATCGCGTTGACTTTCTTTCCTATGCCAGGTGTCCCCTTTTCCTTGTTACTGCCTATGTTCGCGATTGTGAGAAGTCCGAAAACCGTAGCAAAAACTAGCAGGAATGTGGAAAGGTACGGAACCACTGCCGGATCGACGAATGCAATTGTCATAGTTATCGCTATACCTTAGTTTCTAGAATAGTTGCCGTATCTCAATTTAAATAGGATCTCTTGGCGCTCCTTCAGTAGCCTATCCTGTGTCTCTGTCATTCTCCCGAGATCACCTCTACTAGGGTCTTTTTCTGCAACTTTTATTGCTTTTTCAAGCGCTGCTATCCTTTCTTCTACGCCTGCGAGATCATTCTTCAGAAGTTTTACATTAGCTGCGTCCATGTTGGGCATGCCAAGAAGAAATTTGAGTTTGCCCCCCTTATCTACTTCATAATTACCATGTTTGGGATGACTTGGCAAAAATCCTCCGCTTGCTCCACCGACTTTGGGCCTGTTGCCGGTGAAGTGGCCGAACGCGAAGTAGATTATTCCCATGAATATTATAAGGAACAGGAAGTACGGTCCTGCGAGCAGCGCGAACATCGAATAGTAGCCGCCAGCGACTATGAACAAATACGCTCCGACACCTAGCATCATCCTCAGTTTTGGATCAGTAACTATACGGCCTGTCATTGAATAAACAACAAGAATTATGAATATCGTCGGGACTATCAGGAACATTATGATGTCCCTGAACAAATTGCCGGTGAACGGACTGCCCGGATACTGTGCCATCCCCAGCAGCTGGCTGAATATGAGCGCCCCTATCTCTTCTACCATGCATAAACTATGCACGCAGGCTGAATAAAAAGATAATGCTTCTCACGCCGATGTTTCTATTAAACATTCCTGCAAAATCATGTATTGCAGTCAAAGACTACGATCCCAAAAAATGTATAGAAAAAGTCAGGATTTTAGTTTCTCAATGCTTCCAAGGCTTTCCTGAGGTACGTTTCCTTGATAACTTCGGCGTATTCTATTATCTCATTGTGGCGCGCATCGTGGTCACCATCTGTTCTGTTTTCGCCAAGCAGTTCTTTTGCAGACGCTTCATGGGCAAGCACGTCTATCTTCTTTTCTACTGGTATGTCATAAGCCATTTTTATGACGTCTTCCTTGTCGTTCTTGTACTCAAATCCGATTGACCCGTATTTATTGATCATGTCTTTTTCAGATTCGAATGAAATATTATACTTCTTCAGAACGTCTCTCAGGAGATTTTCAAATGTGAGATTCTTGTATTTCTTCATAACCGAGTTATAGTCGTGCATGCTTGCGCCGTCCGTACCGATAACATATGTATTGCCGAAATTAGCTGGAGAAACTGGCGGTTTTAGTTCCTTATATTTAGATGTTCCTACGTTTCCTGATTTTCCCTTGATTACATATCCATCCTTAGTTTCTTCGAGATCGTATCCAAGAATTCTATATACCCATGCCACAGGTTCTGTGATGTCTATTTTTGCGTTGACGCCATGCTCTGCATCTTCCTTGGTTGCTATTACTCTTCCTGGGTATTCGCCCTTTTTTGGTATTATAGGTGTATCTTTTGGGCTTATACGTTCAAAAAAGTCTTCCACGAACTTTTTCATGTTTAACACCTACTATATATATGGTCAGACCGGTATATAAAGATTTGTCACTTAGTAGTGGTATATATATGGCATAGTGATAAGGTCACATGCTAAACGCAGAAAAAAACATAAAAAGAGGAAAAAAAATAAAAAAATTATCTCTTTCCTGAAGGCTTGTCGTGGAAGAAGTCTTCGTCCTCCACGTTCTTGAGCATCTGCCCTAGCTCTCCTCGTCCTCCGAACATCGTCATCATTTCTCTCGGCCCATAGTAGCTGAACAAGCCGTTAGGCTGCCTTACCATGGACATGACAACCTTGCTCGTGAACCTGTCCATGTAATAAACGCTGCCGTCTTTTTCAGTGTGCGGGACTAAGTAGAACATCTTTTTCCCTGGATCCGGCTCGCTGTGCACTGGTTTTTGGTTGTCTTTTGCCGTCTTGACCATCGTGTAAAGATTCATGGCCATAGAATATAGAGTCTCGTTAGTGACGTTTGAATCGAAGAACTGCAGGGGAAAGTCTTTCGGGACATACTGCCCAAAGTCTCTCTGCATTTGAGAAACATAACTTTTTACTTGATCTCTGTAGTTCATAATAATCCCCGACTGACTGTCCAGTTTTCATTCTTTCAATCTCCCTTTTCCTGTTCATTGTGGATTCACCGCTGTAACGGATAATGTAACTAGGCGCTGCATTGAATATAAGCATTTTGATACGGCTGGAAATAGGATTCACTACTGGTAAAATATGGAAATATGTTAAATGTATAGAACAAACGTAAGAAATCCTGTAGTATATTTCCTACTTATCAGGCTTTATGTAAGAAAAATCTTTATAAAGTAAGAAAATCAATAAAAAAGTAAGATAGTGGCCTGTGTACAGTAATTCTTTTCATATCAGGCCACTGCCACACCCCTACAATCTTCTGGACAGACAGAAGTTGCGACGCAACTTCAATCGGTTGAAAGAAGATTGATCAAGAAAGAAAAAGAATGAAAATAATATTGAAGACGAGGTTTGCAAGATCCGGTGTTCTTTTAGGGTTGATACAGACCTTTTCTTTCAAGAAAAGGGAAGTATTATGGAAGAAGCAAAAATATCTTCAAAGGGTCAGGTTGTCATACCAAAGTACCTGCGCGACGCTGCCGGCTTCAGGGACGGGACAACGGTGCTGATAACGAAGATAGACGACAAGATCATGATAATGAAAAAGCCCGACAATCCCGGCGATGCCCTTGTAAAGTCAGGACACGACATTGCAATGAAAAACATCCGTCGAGAAATAAAGGAGGAATAGTGAAGGTGGTTGACGCTGAAAGACGAGAAAGGCAGAATATATCTTGACACTTTTGTTTTCATGGATATCCTGTCAGGCGACGCAGCAATGTCAGAAAAAGCGTACAACTATGTAAAAGAAGCCGAAAAAATCGGTGCGGTTGTCTCAGTAGTACTTTTTACTGAACTGTCTTTTCATCTGAGGAAAAGAAAGAGCAGGGAAAAAACAGAGGAAATTCTTTTTTACATACAGTCGCTGCCGAACATAGAATTCGTTCCTGTCAGCGACGAAATAGCAACAACAGCAGGGCTGCTGCGGGCAAAATACCGAAGGATGAAACTGACAAAAAGGTTTACGTATTTTGACTGCGTGCATATCGCAACGGCCCTGAATTCAGGCTGCAAGAAATTCGTCACAGGCGACAGAGGGTTCAAGGATATACAGGAAGTAACAGTAGAAATATACGGATAAAAACCGTGATTATGGGTTAAAAACAATTCTTGTATAATCCGCAGGTTTATGATGTTTGTCGCCCCTTGACTTTGGAAAACATGCAGTTATGTTATTTTTTAGAATATACTCACCCACATCTCCAACTACCATTGCTATAGCCCTTGAGTCTGATGTATTATCAATTTTTCTATCCTGATAAGAGTGCAGATTAATTGTCATGTTATAATTTTTTTCTTCAATACCTTCAATACATAGGCCAGATCCTGGCATTACCCAATTAAGAATCCTTAGATTGACAACCCCAGGCAAATAATTGAGATTGAGAATTTTTCCAGGAGGCGTGACACCTTCGGCAAGATATAATTTGTAATTTCCGAAATTCTCCAGGTCATTTATTACAGTTTCAAAATTCGCATTCAGAAGAATTGAAAAATTATCGTAGATACCATATTCATTACCTAGTTCCTTATCTGAGCATTCTTTTACCGAGTCCAGATATTCTCTTAGTTTCATGACGCATACCCACAATTTGTTACTATCTATTAGTGATTAATACTATATAAAGATTTATTTCAGCGACGCAGAAAGCACAGAATCAGCTGTTCAACAATTATATCAAACTGATACCAAATCAAAAGCTTATAAAGAAAATAAAATCGCTTATAAAAATGCTCGCTACAAATAACAATTATGGACTACTCAAAAGAAATTCTCGGCGAACTGAAGAAGAAAGGCATCAAAATCAGCGACTATGTTATTATTGAAAAAAATGAGCAAAAAATTTCCGGCATGCTGATGCCAAAAAGCCAGGGATCTCCAAACTCATTGATAGTCAAGCTCGAAAACGGGTATAACACAGGAATAGATTTCGACAAAAATACGAAGATCAAGAAATCAAAGGGAAATGATGAAAAGAAACCAAAACCTGTCAAGACGGAAAAATACAAGCCCGACCCAAGCAAGCCGACAATTACCATACTTTCGACAGGCGGAACAATAGCGAGCAGGATAGATTACAGCACAGGCGGAGTCACGGGACTTGAGACAGCAGAAGAAATTATTTCTGCCATACCGGAACTGAAAGATATTGCAAACCTTAAACTCCGCCAGGTTTTTCAGATGATGTCCGAGGACATGGAACCGTACCACTGGATGACGCTTGCAAAGAAAATCGACGACGAAATTAGCACGGGCGTAGACGGAATAATCATCACCCACGGTACAGACACGATGCACTGCACGTCAGCAGCACTTTCATTGATGGTGCAGAACTCGCCTGTTCCTATATTGATTGTAGGGTCTCAACGTTCGTCAGACAGGGGCAGCAGCGACGCGGCAATGAACCTGCTGTGCGCAGCTCAATTCATCGCAAAATCAGACTTCGGCGGCGTTGCAGTATGCATGCACGGTTCCACAGAAGACAAATTCTGTTTTATTCATCAAGGCACACAAGTCAGAAAAATGCACACGTCTAGGAGGGATGCATTCAAGTCTATAGACGTCTTGCCGTATGCAAAAGTCGAACCCGACGGTACAGTAGAATTTTTGCGCAGCGATTACACAAAGAAGGACAAGAAAAGAAAGCCCCATATCGTTGACAGGTTCGACAGAAACATTGCGCTCATCAAGTCTCATACATGCTTCAACTACAAGGTCCTTGAATTCTACGAGCAGCAGGGCATGCGCGGCATAGTTCTTGAAGGGACGGGCCTCGGCCATCTGCCGATAAGAGACATGGACGATTATACAAAACACCACAAACTTTTGTACGACACGCTAGCAAGGCTTGTCAAGAAGGGAATCCTGATAGGCATGGCATCCCAGTGCCCTTATGGAAAGGTCAACCTGAATGTTTACACCAATCTGCGCCTGCTAAAAGACATAGGCATCCTTGAATTGAGAATGACACCCGATACAGCACTGATTAAAATGGGATGGGCGCTCGGCCACACAAAGAACAGCGAGGACGCAAAAAAGATCCTGCTCACGAACGTTGCAGGAGAGATTCTTGATCATGTCGATATTCAGGCATATGAATAATTAACGAATTCATTAGAATAATAATTGAAGATAAGGTCTGGAAGAACTTCCGTTCTTTGGGGTTGATACAGACCTTTCTTACAAGAAAGGGATGTATATGGATTACAAAAAACTTGGACTTCGCGTCGGCCTGGAAATTCACCAGCAGTTAAACAGCGGATCAAAACTTTTCTGTAGATGTCCGATAATGCGCAGCGAAGAGTTTCCGATAGAAGTAAGAAGAAAATTAAGGGCTGTTCCAGGTGAATTAGGTGATACAGACCCTGCTGCGCTGCAGGAATACCTGAAAAACAAGACTTTTATTTATAAAACAAATTCTGAGTCTTCTTGCCTGGTTGAAATAGACGATGACCCGCCAAAACCTGTAAATGAAAACGCTGTAAAAACATCGATCCAGATGTGCAAGCTCCTTAATTGCGATATCGTGAACGAGATTCACTTCATGCGAAAAACCGTTGTCGACGGTTCAGCTGTGTCAGGCTTCCAAAGAACAGCTCTTGTAGGCAGCAGCGGCTGCGTAGAAGGAGATTTCGGAAAAGTTTGCATCCAGACAGTCATGCTCGAGGAGGACGCAGCAACTCCTATATCAAGAGAACACGACGTTATCGAATACAGGCTTGACAGATTGGGCATTCCATTGGTGGAGATTGCAACCGACTCCTCGATCAATTCTCCGGACATGGCAAAGCAGGTTGCAGAACACATCGGATTATTGTTGAGAAGTACTGACGTAGTCCGCGGAATAGGAAGCATAAGACAGGACATAAATATTTCCATCGAGCAAGGCGAGCGCGTCGAGATAAAAGGTTTTCAGGAACTTGAAAAAATACCCGGCGTTGTGATAAACGAAGTGAACAGGCAGATAGTGCTTATAGAAATAAAGAACGAGCTCGGGAAGCGCGGGTTCAAAGATATAAAAATCGATGCCAAAAATGTGACAAAAATATTCAATGATACAAAATCGAATTTTATCAGGAAAATCATAGACAACAAAGGATTTGTATACGCAGTAAAGCTTGACAAATTTTCTAGTCTTTTGAAAAGACCCTGCGGCGACCGCACGTTTGGCAGAGAACTGTCGGCTTACGCAGAAGCTTATGGGTTAGGAATAATTCACACAGACGAGGACGTCGCCAAATACGGACTGGAATTTGAGTTCAGAAAGCTGCGCGAAGAACTATCAGCAGGAACAGAAGACCTCATACTTATAACAGCCGGATACAGTGAAAATCAGATAAGCAATGCCCTCAGCCTGATAGTGAAAAGGGCAAACCACTGCATTATCGGTGTCCCAAAGGAGACGCGCACAGCAGACGGCGAAGGATCTAAATATACAAGACCATTGCCTGGATCCGGACGACTGTACCCGGAGTCAGACGTGCCGCCTGTTGCATTAGAAAAGAAATTTATTTCACTGATAGAAGTTCCAAAGACGCTGATGGAGAGAAGGGAGGAAAAAATAAAGGAGTATATCGGGCAGGGCATGAGCAGGGCGCTGGCAGAGGCATTTGCTTCTTACAAACATCTGCGTGGCGATGAGATACCGATGATAGATTCGCTGTCAAAACTATACCCAAAAATAGAATTTTCTGTCATTGCCAGGATGATCATCGAGATGCCAAAGGAACTCAAAACAAGATTCAAACTCGAACAGAAAGTAGACAGACGGGTTTACGTCTCAATTCTGGACGCTCTGAACAAAGGCGAAGTCCCTGCAGATTCGATACTTTACATTCTTGTCGAACACCTTACAGGCAAAAGCATTGAAGAATCAATAGAAAAATACAAAATCGTCACAGACACCGAGCTCAAAAAAATCATATCTGACACAATCAAAAATAACAAAGACAAGAAAGAATCGGTTCTTATGGGCATGATTATGCAGAAGGTCCGCGGCCGTATCGACGGTCAGAAGGTCGCAAAGATGCTCAGGGAAATGATGTAAAACAACTAGCAATTTTGACTAGTCAATTTTATATACGCCCGTCCACAATAAATTATCATGGTTGACATAACAGGCATTATTCCGCTCTCACTTGGCGGCATAATCGGACTTCTCATAAACGTAGTGATTATAACAATAGTTCTGGCACTCGCAGACAAGTTCCTGGCACACGAGATGTCATTTAAAAAGAGCTTCATAATGGCAATCATTGCATATCTTGCCGTGCCTATTATTCTGGCTGCGTCAGGAATTTCCTTTGAGTTCTCAGGCTACATAATACCTCTGATAATTTGGATCGTCCTGGGACAGTTCCTGCTCAAAGGCGGTCACAAGAAGAAACTGATAGCCGCAGCTGTCGCATTCATTGTGTGGATAATACTCATGTTTGCAGGAGTCCCTGGCATACTGGCGACCATGATCCCGTTCTAGAAATTCTAAAAAGAAATCTGATAGATTGAATTATGCTGTCTTTGTTTCTTTAAGATAAACTTCGAGTTTATTATCGTCACCAGCAACGGGTTTCATCAGGTATATCGATCCGTCGAGTTTGTATATCGGGTAATTTGAAAAATTCTGCCCAGTATATTCGAATCCTATCTTCATCAGTTCATTCTTTGTAAAAACTTTTCCTATGTTTATTTCTTCCATTATCACCATCTCCTTATTTTATTGTCATATCTTTCGGTATCCAGATTGTGTCGCCTATCTGAATATATGTTGGATTGAACAGGAAGTCTCTTTCCTTGTTTTTCTCGATTATTTTGTCGCACCACGAAGAAATGTATTCTCCGGCGCCGCGGTCCCTTGCTATATTCCATATGCGGTCGTCGTATTTCGTTACAACAGGAACCCATTCTCCTTCATAGTCTTTAATGCGGGTTTCAGGTAAGTTTTTGTATATAGAATACAAAGCACTTATTCCAAGAGCAGTCAGCCCGACGTAAGTTACAGTTTTTCCTATTAAGCCATTTCTCTTTTTTCTTTTATCTATTCTGTTGGATTCGTGAAGTTCATCATTCAATGGGCTTGTCATATGATCCATTGGACCCGACATTATAAGCGCCTCCCGGTAAGCCTGTCTTTAACAGACAATCCATATTCTTCCATTTCATCTTCTGACAGTTCTATTTTTATGCCAAGAGAATTTTCACCGTCAATAAAATGCTTGCATCCTTTATAACTTTTTGAAGACGGAGATACAGGGTTTACAGGATTATAATTATGTGTAGGTTCTCTTCTCAGAATTGTTTGATTACCGATTGTTATCACTTTATCACCTGGATTTATTTTCCACGGGCCTACATAACCATCTTTATTCATACACACACCTACAATCTGTTACTATCTATTAGTGATTAATACTATATAAAGCTTTGGTTTAGTGACGACAATAACGGAAGCAATCCTTGATATAATTGTTGAAAATCGGGCTCTGTGCTATCTGCGTCACGTAGCTTTCGTTGCTCAAATTTTTAAAATAGTTGTGGACTATCTCGTGCGGTAAAACTGTTAAATTGTAGTCGATGAATTCTGGCGGCCTTATGTTTATTATTTTTTCATCCGGTATTGTGTGGGCCCACGCTGTCCAGTGGGTGTACTCATTGGTCTCGGTTATATCAAGTTTTGGCTTGTTTTCGTATTCTTTCACGTTTTTTCTTCGCTCTTCTTGTAAATCAAAAAACCAGGTTGTAGGTGTTATGCTGACATTATCATATTTTTTGCATTCGTTTTGCTTTTCATCGTCCGCATTTTCTGATAGTCTGAAGTAGAATTCCATAAAAATCACTGTTTTGCATTAACAACCATAAATCCTGATCTTGTCTTCGTATCCCATATAGTTTTCGATTCTTCTATTAATAGTCCCTTTCTGAACATCGGGCAATTTATTACGAGCGTGTCGTATTCACCGCCTTCACCCACTATCGATATACCAAAATCCTTGTTTAATTTCACTATTTCATCGACGAACTTTTCATCTACACACCGCCCTAACCACTTCTCATCAAGTGGCGGCGCAGCCACAGATACGATTATCGATTCGAAGCCTTCATTGATCATGTCGAGCATATACTGCTTCTGATCTATGTGCCACAGCGGCGCTATTGATTCTATGCCAAGGTCATTGCAAATTTTTTCTATTCTGTCAAACTGGTAGTTGCTTTCGACAGCGCCTGTAACTACACCGTCTACATTCTGTTCGCTTATTACCTGTTTCAAATCATCTAGTTCTTCTTCTTTTACACCTTTCGTATGCTTCTCGACAATAGGAATACCCATTAGATTGGCCTGTTCTTTGACAAGGTCTATATTATGAGTATGAAACATGTAGCTCTCTGCATTTTCGGACATTACAGAAATTATGTTCTTTATTTCATGACCTGATTTCATTGCCAAGTACATTGCGTACACCGAATCTTTCCCGCCGCTCACTAACGCTGACAACAACATGATTATCACTTTTACAAAGCAGAAAATGCTTATAAAGACACGGCAGGTTCTTTAACAAATTCTAGAAATATTTATTTCGAGCTTTTCAGCGTACGCAGCGTCGCTTCCAGTTTCTTCACTGCCTTCTTCACGGCGTCCAGTGATTTGGCTCCTGCGCACACAGCGCGGCCCGATGAGAAAAGCAGGAACGCGACTTTTGGCTCATATATTCTATAAACAAGACCAGGGAACTGCTCAGGCTCGTATTCGCTGTTTTCCAACTGGAAAGCCAGTTGATCAAGGTTAAGTTCATGCCCGAGGTTTATTGCAACCACTATATTCTCTATTTTTACCTTGATGTTGTTCTCGTTGAACCTTATGCCGATTTTTTTTATCTTCCCGACGGTTATTTTCAACGCCAGTTTCGCGGCTGCAGTGCTCCTTGCACCCACACAGATTATTTTTCCCGACCTGAATATCAAAGTAGCGACTTTAGGCTCGTCAAGCCTGAATACCAATCCGGGAAACTGCTCTGGCTCGTATTCACTCGCCTCTAAAACGCCTAAAAGCTTGTCAAGGGATATTATCTTTTTTATGTCAGTAGAAGCAACAACATTTTCGACCTTTATTTTTTCAACCATTCAACCACAGCCAAAGCATTTCAAAAAAAGATATTTATCCTCTTAATTCAAATTAAGTATGGAGAAAAATACTTAAATAGTGATTTGTATGCTTTACAGGGATATTTTTGAACTGAAAACAAGCTCGGACAGCATTTACGACATCACCAACAACGTAAAGGCTGTTCTGAAGGCTTCGAAGATAAAGGAAGGCACTTGCAGCATATTTCTTTCTGCGACAACAGCAGGAATGATGATAAACGAGAACAACAGGATGCTTTTCGAGGACTTTCGCAACACCTTCAACGCAGTCGCGCCAGAGAAAAAATTTTACCAGCATCCTGAGAACGCCTTTTCCCACATAAAATCTTCTATGCTTTCGCAGCATTTGACGATACCGGTATCGAACAGCGAACTCATCCTTGGAACATGGCAAAGCATCCTGCTATGGGAATTCGACACCAAGGAAAGGGAAAGAAAAATTATAGTAACGATAAATTACTAATATCGTTTATTGGACTAATTCCTTGTTTTCTTCTTTTCCACATGAAATACAGGAAACAGTGGCGTATTGTCTTATAAAGTCTAAATCTGTATTTTCTTACCAGATAAGGTGTGGTTATGGATAACGTTGAAAGGATGGAAGAATTCATTCGCGAATATTACTATTCTGACCTGATAAAGGCGTCAAAGGACGACCGGTCATTGACTGTGGATTTTTCTATCCTGGACAGGTTTGATCCTATAATTTCAGACCAGCTTTTTGAAGCGCCTGATGATATTCTGAAGGCATTGGACGAGGCAGCCGAAAGAACAATAAACGAAAAGATACACGTGCGCATCCGCAACCTGCCTGAAAGCAAGTTGATAAGAATAAGGAATCTGCGCGCAAAACACCTTGGAAAATTTCTCACGATAGACACAATAATAAAGGCGGCTTCAGAGGTAAAGCCTCAGATATACGAGGTTGTTTTTGAATGTCCGGAATGCACAGCCAAGATACACGTGATGCAGGAATCAAACATAATACAGAAGCCAATGCAGTGCGACTGCGGAAGAAGGGGCGATTTCAAGCTTTTAGAAAAAAAGATGCACGATGTCAGATGGCTCGTAGCGGTCGAACCGTTTGAACTCACTTCAGGCGAACAGCCAGGTGAAATTTCCGTACAGCTGAAAGAGGACCTGACATCACCGAGGATGCAGAAGAAGACCGACCCGGGAAGCAAGCTGAAGATAACCGGCACTTTAAAAGAATTGCCAAAGCGCATAAAAGGAAAATTATCAACGAAGATGGACATGTACATAGAAGCAAATCATATCGAATCTAGCGATATAGAATACGAAGAGCTTGAAATACTGATGGCTGATGAAAAAATAATACGGGGCATGGCTAACGACCCTGAAATTTACAAAAAACTTGTGTCTTCGATAGCACCCGGAATTTACGGTTTCGAGGACATAAAAGAATCTATCATGCTTCAGCTGTTTGGCGGCGTGCCCCACGTGCTTCCTGACGGCTCAAGAACACGCGGAAATATTCACATACTTCTTACAGGAGATCCAGGAGTCGGGAAAACCGTGCTTTTGAAATTAGTTTCATCCCTTGTGCCAAGAGGCAGGTACGTGTCTGGCTCAGGAGTCTCAGGTGCAGGACTCACTGCAACAGTCGTGAAAAATGAGGCAATGGGAGGCTGGGTCCTTGAGGCAGGAGCATTGATACTGTGCAACAAGGGTCTCATAGCCATAGACGAATTTGACAAAATGAACAGGGACGACCAGATTGCAATGCACGAAGCTACTTCAGTTGAAACGGTCAGCATTGCAAAGGCATCTATCGTTGCCACGCTTCCGGCACAGACAGCCGTGCTTGCTGGCGCTAACCCGAAGCTCGGAAGGTTTGACGCCTACATACCTATCGCAGAACAGATTGACATACCTGAGACATTGCTGTCAAGATTTGACCTGAAATTTGCATTGCGCGACATACCGGATAAAATAAAGGACGAAAGAATCGCTTCTCATATAGTCACGTCGAGGACATTACCAGATAGCATAGAACCGCCTGTGCCGACTCACATGCTGAAGAAGTATATTGCATTTTCCAACAAGATCGTGAAAGACATAGAACTTCTGCCAGAAGCAGCAGACACAATAAAGAATTTTTACATCCAGATAAGGAGTCAGACACCTTCAGAAGGCGTACAATCCGTCGGCATCACGCTGCGACAGTACGAGGCAATGATAAGGCTGGCAGAGGCGTCTGCAAAAATAAGGCTTGACGAAAAGGTCCGCAAGGAAGACGCTGACCGTGCGATAAGGCTGATGAAAGCTTCAATGCAGCAGCTTGGCCTGGATTTTGAAACAGGCAAATTTGACATCGACAAAATGGAAAGCGGCGTGACATCCACAAAAAGGAGAAAAATATTCATAGTGCTTGAAATAATTGAAAGGCTTCAGAAGGAACTCGGAAAGGAAATTCCTATCGACGACCTTAAGGCAGAAGCCGAAAACCAGGGTATCGAGGATATAGACGATATAATAGACCGCCTGACAAGGGAAGGAACCATATTCATGCCGCGCCCTGGATACGTGAGGAAAGTATAACAATTAATGCGTTTGGGTAATAGTAAACAAAGATTTGATCAAGAAAATAATAAGGGAAGATGAGGAATTGGAACTCTTTTCTTTTGGGGTTCATCAAGACCTTTACAATCTTCTTTGAGAAAGAAGATTGATCAAGAAAAATAATAAGGGAAGATAGAACGGTAAGAAACCGTAGGTGTCTTGCGTATGGAGAAGAAAAGAATAACGTCGGTGAAGACGAAGATCAGTGCAATAACAAAAGGAAAATACGTGGCACAGGAAGGATTCGACCCTAGCTACGTGCTTTCCAATCTAGGCCAGAGACTGTCCCGCGTGCGCGTTTGTGCAACCGTCGTCGATAAGTTCCTTTCAGATACAGGCAAGTTCGCGGCTGTTACGCTTGACGATGGAACAGACACAATACGTACAAAGGTTTTCAATGCGGTGTCGATGTTCGAGGATATTTCTGTTGGAAACATTGTCGACGTGATAGCACGCGTCAAGGAATACAACGGCGAGATCTACCTTGTGCCTGAAATAATAACAAAGGTTGACGACCCCAATTTTCAATTGCTCAGGGAACTGGAAATAAAGAACAGGGAAAAAATAATGAAGAAAAAGCACGAAATAGTGATGAGCTACAAGAGCCAGACCGCTGATATGTCAGAACTGTCGAGGCTGTTAAAAGAAAGGGAAAATATAGGAGAGGACGAGCTCGAGTCGATCCTGCAGATACAGACAACAGAAGAAACCCCGAAGGAAGATGTAAATAATAAGGATTCTGTTCTCAGCCTGATAGAAAAACTGGATGCAGGCCAGGGCTGCGACTATTCGGAACTTTTAGAAGCATCAAAGCTGCCGGAAGAAACAATAGATTCTGTCGTTAACGAGCTCTTGTCCGAAGGCCTGTGCTTCGAGCCAAAACCAGGTAAAATAAAGAAACTATAGTATTCTAAACATTCCCCGGAAACGTACAGATGCTTTTTTATATTTTTTGTCGCATTTTGTAATTATAGAGATATAGATTGTGATATTTATGCCAAAGATACAGACCGCCTTGGGCGTTATGAAAACATTATTCTCCATATCAAAGGAGGAATGGAACGACCTTGACCATAAACTGATTAAGGTAACTTTTGGCGTGATAAGCTTTGTTGTCATGGCGCTTTTCTGGTTCTATTTCATCCGCCATATAATACCAGGGCCTTTCTAAATAAGGTCCTGAATATTACGGAGCGATTTCAGAGGCATCAGTAAATTATCCAGAAACCGCCTCTGTTTTTCTTTCCGTGATATTTCATTGCGTCTACCAGTTTTGATAATTTGACTTTTCGTTTTTTGGGCATGTTTTTCTCAGGATCAATGAGTATTATGTTTTCATTATTTATGGACTGTATCAGTGAAATATGACCGTAATCACCGGCACCATACAATTTTTTGTTGTTAAAACAGACAATTATATCGTTGCCATTTTTCAAATTTTCAATAATAAATTTTTTAACATCTGTGGTGATTTCAGCAGGAAAGTATTTTTCCTTTAAATCAATATTATTTTTGCGAAAATAAGAATTTATTGAATACTTCTTTGTGCCAATCCGTGTCCCGTATCCAGCGGCGGGCTTTTTTTCAGTTCTGACTTTTGGGACAACCAGACCCAAATCATAGCCAATTTCTTCCTGGGAACCATGATTGATATTTCTTCTATGTAAAATCATAGAAATGCACGCAGGCACGCAGCAGTATCGCTTTTGATTGATTGGTTTATATGGCGGCTTCTGATTCATATTAGTCACACAGTTCTACTATACCGGCCATTTCCATAGTCTCGAGTATGCCCCACGCGTAGACTATTGCCTCGTAAGCCCGTATAAAATCTTTCTTGTCTATGAAGTGTTGAGTATCAGAAATGTACGCGTCCAGATTTTTTACTAGGTTCTTTTTGCTTTCGTCAACTAGTCTCATGTCTTTTCTTTTTGTCTTGATGTCCTTCAGCATTTTTTCCGTCTGCCTCAGGAGTTCTCTTTCAGTTTCCATTGATATCATCTATCATTTTACTTCCACAATTCCAACATCTCTTCTTCCTTGAAATTCAATTCACCTGGAAAAATTATAACAGCCGGTACAGAATCCAGTTCTTTGTCTTTTGAAATTTCTTGCATGACCCCGTATTTTATCACACCTTTAGGACTGCCAAGCCTGCAGCACGCAATTATTTTTTCTTTGGGATCGAAACCGAATTTAATCATATTTTCAACAGCGTCCTTTATCTTCATGTATTTCTTTTCCTCGCGGTTTACGTCTAAAAGAACTAGTGTATGCAGGCCACGCTTTTTGTTTTCTGCTATTATTTCGTACGGGCTTGAGGGATTGAAATTTTTCTGTGGCATAACCAATGTAGTTGATCTTCCGAACTTATACAGTTGCAGTCCTGTCTCGGCTATTGCAGTGTATATGCTTGCAGAATGGATGATGCTTATCCTGATGCCGCGCCTGCGCGCTTCCATTATCAGCTCTATGTGAGTCGTTGCCGAGAGCGGGTCGCCTGGAATAAGCAGCGCGACCTTTTTTGATTTTCCATCATCAAGAACAGAGTTATTTTCTACTGATGACCTTTCTAGTACAGCAATCTTTTTTCCTATAAGCTTTTCCAGTTTTTTTATGTCGCCGTGCCACACGTTTGTGTAAACCTCAGCATAAACAGAACTGCATTTTTTCAATGTTTCCACGGCATTCAGGGAAAGGTCTTTTTCGTTGTTCAGGCCGAGGCCTATGAGATAAAGCATTACAATCACTGTCTTACGTCCCTTAAAATTTTATTCTCTTCAGATCTTTGCGACAGATAAATCGGTATGAGCAATAAAATTATCAGGACCAGTCCAATTACGAACAAGTTCAGGAAGCTGTCCATTGAAGACAATATTTCTGTTCCGCTGCTGGCAGGCGCCTCTGAAACGTATTTTTTTGCCACGTACCATAACAGTTCCACACCTATGACAAGTATGACAACTGTGAAAATAACGTTCCTGACGCCTCTCGAGCTCATATGGCCTAATCTGTTTTGATAGATTTTTAAGCTATTATTAGGCTATATTTTCATGAAATACGAAAAGCAGATAGAAGAAAAAGAGGATTCGGATTTTCATATAGATACCCATAAATCAGACGTTCATTCCAGGGTCTGGGACATAAGCGCAGGAGGCAGCATACTGTCATCGCCAATAATTGCTGATGACATGATTATTTTCGGTTCCAATGATACATACATTTATTCTCTTGACGCGGATGGAAACAAAATATGGAGCTACAAAACAAATTCGCCTGTTTTTTCGTCCCCAACTGTTTACAAAGATACAATTGTAGTTGGTTCAGCAGACAATAATTTGTACGCATTATCGTTTGAAGGAGAACTGCTGTGGAAGTTTCTAACAGGCGGAAAAATTTGGGCTACGCCATCTATCGCAGATGATAATGTGTACTTTGGTGCTAACAATAACAATTTTTATGCAGTTTCAATTGACGGAAAAGAGATATGGAAATATCCGACGCCTAACCAGGAATTCTTTCATACAGCCAGCCTTGTTAATGACTCCATAGTTTTTGGCAACATTAACGGCGGCATAAACACACTATCAAAAGATGGAAGATTCCTATGGAAATTTCATACGGGCGAGCATACGGCAAAGAGCCCGCTTATAATAGACAAAAATAATAATGAAATCAGCAGTTTCAGAAAAAGATCCTTTAGCGAAATTCCATCGGTAAAAAACTACAAGATTTTAGTAGGATCGGACGATTCTCATTTCTACTGCATCAACGACGACGGCTCTCTGGCTTGGAAGACAATAGTAAATGGCATTGGCGGATCATCAGCAACAATATACAAGGATAATGTGTATTTCTGTTCTTTTGACGGCCGTGTATACGCATTGAATACAACAGGAAAAATAAAATGGAAATATCAGACAGGCAACAGAACAAGTTCGTCGCCGATCTGTGAAAAAGACGTTTTGTACGCAGGTTCGTCCGACAATAACATTTATGCGCTGGATTGTGATACAGGCGAACTGTTATGGCGTTTCCTGACGGACGGCGAAGTTATATCATCACCCGTGTTAAACAAGGATGTTGTCTATTTCGGATCGTGGGACGGCCATATGTATGCGGTCTCGACAAAAGACAGACAATTATTGTGGAAATTCAGGACAGCCTTGGGAAACCCGTCTTTTGTACGCAAGCCGCACGTTGTACAGGAAGAAAAGCCTGTACATCAGTTCATGCCAACAGAAACCATCAAGGGCTACGAAATAAAGAACGATACTTATTCAAAAGCAACAGGAGAAAGAACGAACACATTCTATGCGTCATCCATAAGCTACAAGAATAAATCACAGTACGAAATCTAATCCTCCAATATAGATCTTTCATACTTTTTAGTAGCTATCTTTCTGATATTTTTCGCCAGTTTTTTACCGACGCCTTCAGCGTCTTTTAGCTCATCCTCTGACGCAGTGAAGATTTTTTCAGGCGTTCCGAAACGTTTCAGAAGATTTTTGGCCTTCTCCCTGCTTATGTTTGGCAGTCCCGCTATTAAAAACTCCTGTATTTCGTTCATTGACCTTGCCTTCTTCTTGCCGCGCAGGGAAACGCTCTTTTTTATCTCCATCTGTTCGCGTTTTGCTATCGTGAACAGCATTTCCGCAGTCTCAAGCTGGTTTTTTGTCCAGATTATTGGTATTGAAAAATCGACAGTCATTGCAGCCAGCGCGCCGCGTATGGCGTTTGGATGTATCTTCCTGTCCTCGTAGAAAAGCGTCTCACCTTCTATTATGATTACGGGATTGCTGAAGTTTTCTTTCATGCTCTTCACCTGAACAAACAGGCGGCCGTCGACAAGACTCTGCAGAAAATCCTGTGTCAGCTCAGCCCCTTGTCATTCGACCCGCCG
>JACPVU010000098.1 GCA_016191585.1 archaeon | reverse complement strand
TAAGCTTCTTATGACCATTCTTTACTAAACGAAATCCGCAATCCTGGCAAGACCTAAGATTCATATGATCACCAATACAGAATCTTAAGTCCTAGAAATAAGGATTTCTATACTATCATGCTAGAATTGGAGTTAACCGAAGAAAAGACAGGTTCGTCAAAATTCCAGAATCTGTTAGGAATGAATTAGAAAATTATTCAAAGTTTGACAATGACGATATCTTATTTAGTTCCAACAGAGGCGGAAAACTTACCACAAAAACCATCCAATTAATAATAAAGAATTCCGCGCAAAAGGCGGGAATAAAAAAGAATATCCATCCTCACACGCTCAGGCACAGTTTTGCCACGCACCTGCTCGAGCAGGGCATTGACCTGAGGATTATACAGAAATTATTGGGCCATAGCGACATCAAAACGACCCAGATTTATTTATCTGTGTCGAACCAGACAATAAAGAACGTGAAAAGTCCTCTCGATAGTCTTGATGACATAAGATGATATCTATGCCAGTCAACGCCCCCAGTGAATACTTCCGTGCCGAGGAGAAGTTTCATTCTGCGAGGACCAAGGAAGAAAAGATAGTTGCGCTGGAAGAGATGATAAGGCTGCTGCCAAGGCATCACGGCAGCGAGAACATGATCGCCCAACTGAAGTCGAGGCTGGCAAAACTCAAGAAGGAGAAAGAGGGCAAGAAAGGCGGGAAGTCTCTTTCAATCACAAAGGAGGGCGAGTCCCAGGTATGCATAATAGGATTTACAAACTCGGGCAAAAGCTTCCTTCTTGGCAAATTAACGGATGCAAAACCTGCCATTGCAAATCATCCTTACACGACAACAAAGCCGGAGATAGGCATGATGGACTACAAGGGCGTGAAGATCCAGCTCGTGGAGATACCGTCGACTTTCGAGCCCCAGTTCCTGAGCATAGCCAGGACAGCCGACCTTATCCTGCTGGTTGCAAGCCACGAAAAAGAAGAGCAGGACCTGAGGAAGATACTGGCGGACAATTTCATCCGGACAAAATACATATTTGCAAACGCCTTTTCCGAGCCGCCCGGGATGATAAAAGAAAAGATATGGCACAACCTAAACCTGATGGTCGTCTATACAAAGAAGGGCAGGGTAAGCACGCCTATGGCCCTGCCCGCCGGATCCGTGATAAGGGACTTCGCGCAGCGCATACACAAGGACTTCGTGAAGAACTTCAGGTTCGCGAGGGTGCTGAGGAAAAACAGGACAACGCAGGCCGGGCTGAACTACAGGCTGCAGGACGACGACGTCGTGGAAATATACACAAAATGAATATGCAACCCGTTTATAAATCTAATGGCATAGCAAAAAACATCGAAAAGAAATACGGCATTATTGCGATACCTGGCGAGGAGATCACAACGAACAGCGGCCATCTGGTCGCCCTAGGCATTAATGAGTTTGTAAAGCCCGGTATGGGTGTCGAGGAGACAATAGACAAGGTGCACGACCTTGGCGGCATAACAGTAGGAGTTCATCCCTTTGACATAAGAAATGAAGGCATAAGTGAGCTCTCGAGAAAGGCCGATGCAATAGAATCTTTCAATGCCATAAACATAGAAAGGTTCTCGAACAAGAAGGCAAAGGACTTTGCAGAAATGCACAAAAAACCCCAGGTTGCCGGAAGCGACGCGCACTGGACAGAGATGATGGGATACGGGATAAATGAAATAGAAGCAAATAATGTTGATGATATATTGACAGCAATAAAAAAAGGCAAGGTGCACATACGCGGCTCGTATATTCCTTCAAGCGTCGTCGTCAAATGGTCGATATTGAGACTTGAATATTCCTATGACCAGATAATGAATTACATAGACAGCAATTATCGCATGCCAAAAAGGGTAATAAGCAGAAACCTTCTGGGTCTCGTGAACAAGAGTCCTGGAAAAATCGATTACTTATTCAGGCTGTTTGGGTACTGCGGCCTTGGTTATGCATTTACATACAGCGTATTCAAGAACGTACTGGATCTATAGCATGTGACATGATATGCTCTGATATAACCCACACCTAAAGGTGTGGGTTTCCTTGAGCATGTCATACAGAATGCATTGTACTTCATCACACGACTTTAGTCGTGTGTTTTCAATGCATTCTAGTATAAACAATCAGACATATTATGATGTCACTGCTACGCGCAGAAAACTAAGTTTTCTGACGCACCAAAAAGCTATGCTTTTTGAGTGTATGCAGAAGACATTATTTTGTACGAAAATTAATGTCTTCTACTATATAAACCTGGAAAAATTTATCCTATGTTTATCCCTACGCTTGGTATGGTTATCTTCTGCGTTGTGCCTTTTACAGTCATTCTGGAATTGTCGAATGTGAAAGTTCCCAGCGGCTCGAAGATTTCTATAGAGCCTGAGAACTGTGTTGAACTATTTTTCAGCGTCAAGACACCGGAAACGTCGGATATGTTTATTATTTTTACCCGCAGGTTCGTTATCTCCGTGTTAGAGAAATTTGATTCGAGCCATATCTTTCCCTTGCCGAGTTTCAGCTCCATTGATTCAAGTCTTTCGTACGTGCCGTTTAACAGCAACTTATTAGAAACGGAACCGAATCCTTTATAGTCAACAAGCGTAATACCGTTTTTTGTGTTGACGTTGCCGTTCTGGAGTACTACGCTGGCTTCGCCAATGACCGTTATATTCATAGGACTTGATCTGTCAAAAGTTACAGTATTATATTTGTTAAGATCAACAGTAAAATCTATATTCCTGTTTACCGGCGGTTCTATCTTCGTGAAAGAGAAGAACTTGTCCTTCATCTGTTCAAAAAAGCCGGATACTGCAGGGTTTGTTGTCAGAAATCCAGCTAATAAAACAAGCACTACAACGGGTATTGCTATCAGTTTCATTAATACCATAGGAATTTATTGTAGGACGTCTTATAAAAAGTTATAGTATAATCGCGGCTTCATTCGCTGTTTAATCGATATTAACATTCAGCATTTTCAGGTCTTGCTTCAATTTCTCAATTCCTGAATATACGATCCCGTTTATGCCTATCTTTTCTGCAGCTTCGACATATGGCGAGATGTTATCAATGAATACCGCCT
>JACPVU010000003.1 GCA_016191585.1 archaeon | reverse complement strand
GTAATTGATTTATGACCATTTAGGATTTGGTCTATAGTTCCTTCAAATACCACATCTCCTCCATGCACACCTGCACCAGGTCCTAGATCAACAATCCAGTCAGAATTTCGAATTACTTCTTCATCATGTTCTACAACAATTACTGTATTTCCTAAATCACGAAGCTTTGTCAGTGTTTTTATCAGTCGTTGATTATCTCTCTGATGCAATCCAATTGTTGGCTCATCAAGAACATACAGAACTCCTGTGAGGTTTGAGCCAATTTGTGTTGCAAGACGTATTCGCTGTGACTCTCCGCCAGACAGAGTTGAGCTCAGACGATTTAATGTAAGATAATTTAATCCAACATTTTTTAGAAACTCTAACCGTTCCTTTATTTCCTTTAGAACGTCTCGTGCGATATACTGTTCTGTCTCTGTTAGCTTTAGTTTGTTAAAGAATTCATAGCATGCGTCAATTGATAGATCACAAACATCCATTATATTCATTGAATTTATCTTGACAGCAAGAGCTTCAGGCTTTAGCTTTTTTCCGTTACACCCATTGCATGGCGTATCGCGCATAAACTGTTTTAGCCATTCTCTTTTTGCCTCAGAATCTGTTCCCATAAAGACTCGCTGCAAATTATCTAGCACTCCTTCAAATGCATCAGTATATTCCCAAGACGAGTCACTTGACTTTGATTCGTATCTAAAGCGAATCCTCTGATCTGTTCCATAAAGAATTACTCTGAGCTGTTTTGGTGTCAGATTGTTAATTGGAGTCATTAGATTAAACCCAAATTCTTTTCCAACATGCTTCAGTGCTTGCTTTCTAAATGAGGAAAATCTGCCGCTCCATGGAACTATGGCCCCATCAAGTATTGATTTTGACTTGTCAGGTATTACTAAATCCGAGTCAAACTCCATTTTGACGCCAAGGCCATTGCAGGCCTTGCAGGAGCCAAAAGGAGAGTTAAAAGAAAACGTTCTAGGCTCAAGCTCCCCTATTGTGATGCCACAATATGGGCATGCGTTATTTTGAGAAAACATCTTGTCTTGGCTCTCATCTGAGACTAGAACAGAGCCTTTTGCAGCCTTGATTGCAGTCTGGATTGCCTCAAAAAGTCTGCTTTTTTCAGATTTTGTAACACTGATTCTATCTACAACAATTTCGATATTGTGCCACTTTTGTCTGTCAAGTGTTGGTGTTTCATC